>JBEIPE010000174.1:0-6268 GCA_040377215.1 Halobacteriovoraceae bacterium | reverse complement strand
ATTTTCATGATTATTCCATTTCTCTCACCGTCGATGGTTCGCAACGTCGGGCTGGCGGAAAGTGATTTGAAATATATTTATTTGTGTGGTGGCGCGGCCACTGTGTTTTCGGCCCGCTGGATCGGCCGCCTGTGTGATCGCTTGGGTTGCTTTAAAGTTTTCACGGTGGTGGCCGGAATCTCTTTCATCCCCGTCGTTCTCATCACACAACTCGGAGTCACGCCGATCGTACTGGCGTTATGTGTAAGCACATTATTTATGATGACCGGCTCTGGTCGCTTCATTCCTGCCATGACATTGCTATCTTTGGTGATTGATCCCAAGAAGCGCGGCACATTCATGGGCCTAGAGAATGCTTTCCGACAGCTTGCTTCTGGTGCTGCTTCCCTTATCGCTGGATTGATCATCTACGAAGGCGCTGGTGGCCGGCTCGAGCGCTTTGGCATCATTGGGCTCGCCTCTGTGGCCTTCACACTTGTGGCCTGGTTCTTCGCTCGTAAGATTGCCAAGGACGCAGGAGTTAACTAGTGAGTGAATCGGCCAAGGCCTTGTTAGCAGCGATTCTGGCGTTTGCTTGTTGGGGACTTTTCCCTATTTACTGGAAGTTCTTCCCTGAGCTCTCTGGCGAGAGTTTGTTCATGCAGCGTTTGTTTTGGAGTGTGGTCACACTGATGATCATCATCCCCTTGAGTGGCAAAGTCCGAGGAGTGAGGGCCATCCTCAGTGACAAGCGCCGCTGGTGGCTGCTGTTATCAGCTATTCTGATTGCTTCTAACTGGCTCATCTATGTGGTCGCTGTGACTCAAGGCCACATCCTTGAAGCCAGCATGGGCTATTTTCTTAATCCCCTCTTGAACGTGGTGATCGGTTGGCTCTTCCTTAAAGAAACTTTACGAGCGACGCAATGGCCGGCGGTGGCCTTGGCCGCTATCGGTGTGGTGTGGATGGCCTTCGCCGCGGGGCTGGCGGGATTTCCCTGGCTCGCGCTTTCTCTCTCCATCACTTTTGCTTTCTACGGAGTGATTCGCAAACTCACTCAGGTGGGCTCGCTTGAAGGTCTCGCCTATGAGACCGCGGTGGTCTTCCTGCCGTTTTTGGCCTGGTGGCTATGGAGTGGCGGCGACATCGCAGGTGATTATGCCAAGATCGGCCCCATCAAACTTTCGGCCTTGGCGTTGTCAGGTGTGATCACTTGTCTGCCCTTGGTCCTCTTTGCCTATGCTTCTCGCCGCCTCACGCTACAGTCCCTGGGCTTCACTCAATATCTTTCTCCGAGCCTTAAATTCTTATGTGGTTGGGCCATCTTCCATGAACCGATGTCGGCCTCACGCTGGCAGGGCTTTATCTTCATTTGGGCGGGATTGGCCTGGTACACGATCGAACAACTCCACTACTCTCAAAGACATCGTCTCTCCCGCAGGTAAGTCTTTCCATCTCAAGCGGCACACTTTCTTGTGAAACAATAAGCTTGGGAGATACCTATGCTTATATTTTTACTCATCGCTCAGGCCTTGGCCTTGCCTCTACCCCTTCGCTACACTCCGGGCCTAAAACTTGATGGGATAGACCACTATCACGACAAATCAGCGCAAATCAAAGTGGCGGTTTCTCCCTCGAAGTTGAAGTTCTCGGATCTCAACGCTGAGGGCGTAGCAGAGGTTGAAAAACTTTTTGCTGTCAAAGCCGAGTACGGTGAAATGTTTGGTTTCAAGAAATGGCACGCGAAACGACACAAACTCCAAGAAGACTCACGCGGGCGTGCACTTCTCATCGAAGGAGATTACGAAAGTCTTGAAGGAAAGAAGGTTCATTTCCTTGAGGTGTACTGGGCCAACAATTCTAGTGCACGAGAGTTTCTCTTCACCTCCGACACGAAGCCACTCCAACTGGAACAATATTCAACGGTGTTCGCACCATGAAATCATTTTTCTTTTTCTTTCTCCTTCTGCTAGGTCTACTACCCACCGCCGAAGCTCAATCATGCTTTCCTATTCGCAGGATCATGGACCCCAGCGCACGCGCCGATTTCCGTAATCTCTGTCGGGCGGCGGTAGGCTGTGATCCGGCCTGCCAAAACATCGCGCCTAACAAACTCATCAACTGCAGCACTTCTCAAGATGCGAACCGCCTACTCTCCGGAGAGAACATCGGCCGGCGCCTCCTAGGCTGTGCCCGCGCCTTCTTCGTCGACTCTATGGTCGATCTCGCCAACACAGTTATCGAGCTTATAAAGACGCTCGTCGGTGCAAGCGTAAGTTCGTTCATGAACATTGTGCGCTTTATGACGGATGAAGATTTTCGAGCTTCTGCCATGAGGCGGGCCAATGGAATGTCCTCGCTCGGTTCAGCTTTTCTCACGAGTGCTGTTCGAAATTTTAGTACCGAGTACGAGCGAAACTTCAACGCGGCTCGCGCGCGTGGTGTGAGTATCTTTAATGCACCTCTGGCCGCCCTCGGCCCAACTTTGATGGAACCCTTCCTAAAACTTGTGGTGAATACAGTTTCTCAAATTGCAGAAAGTCAGATCAGTCAGTTTAAATGTTTAAACGGTCCCGCGAAGCTTGAAGCTTTATGTGCGATGGCAGGGGGCTTCATCATGCCACCGGCCATTCTATTTACCGCCATTAAACACGGGGCCCGTGCAGTGACTGCGATGCGTGGAGCCGATGGTTATTTTACAGCTGCGAGACGAACTTTCACGGCGACCACGCGCCCTCGTCCTCCCGTGGCCTTGACAGTGGCAGCTCCAGCTCGCCCCCCAAGACCTCGAGCACCAGTTGCACGAGCAGCTGAACGACCAGCTGCACGACCGGCACCTGCTCCAAGACGCGAGCCCACTCGTGCGCCTGAGCGTCCCCGTCGTGAACAAGTCGCCGACGATTCCGATGCACCGATTGTGGAAGCAGCAGAAGATCTCACTGAAGGTGTAACAGGTGCAGCTGATGCAGCTGAGGCCGTGGAAACAAGCGTGCAAGTTGCCGATAGCATCGCTGATAGTCGCGCCATTACTCCAGATGATCTACGTCGCGCCGGTGCGCTCAGCGATACGTCGCGTGTGGCCGCCGCAGAAACAACACTCGGACGAGCCCTGACTGATGCCGAAAAAAGCGCCATCCTCGATGCACACTATGTCGGCATCAAGGGACCTGACGGACAACTACTTCCGCTTGAAGATCGCAGAGGCTTCGGAACTTTCATTCTATCGGACATTCGACAAAAGGCAGAAATTCTTCGTCGCGCCGGATTTAGTCGTGATGAAATTCGCGAACTGATGGAGCGAGGAATCACGGGTTCGACGGCTGGCCTTCAAGGCATCGCGTCCGATGTGGCCGAAGCCACCGCTCGCCGCGAAGCCATTCTTGCAGGTAATGGCGATGGCCTGCGCCCAAATGCTAATAGCAATGGTCGCTTAGAGCCCTCGCGCGATCTATATGAACTCGAGATTGAATCCGTTGTCGCCGCTCGGGGCAACCTCACACTCGCTCGTGAAGCAACAGGTGAAGCAGCTCAAACAGCTTCACGGCGGGCGATCGAAGCGGCCACCACCAGTGGTGATCCAGAACTTGTTATTGAAGCCGCGCAAGTGTACGCCAACAGCGGCGGTGACATGGCACTACTGGTAGCAGATAACCGCAGTCGCATCACTGCGCTCGAAGCTCAACTCGCGAACGATTCATCTAACCAGGCCCTTAAGTCTCAGTTGATGGCACGTCGTGCGATCAAGCGACGCTTCGATGCTCCTGAGCCTCCTCCTGTCGCGAAAGTTGCACCAGAGCCTATTCCTGCTCCACCGGCCGTAGTCGCTCCTGTCCGCGCCGCTCCTCTCGTTCGGGCCACAGGAGAATTTATTTCTGAAGCCACTGAAAAGATTTTCGAACAATCAATCAAAGGTGACGGACTTGCTGCTCGTGAAACGCTTAATGCTCTCTCTCAGATTGGCGTGAACCCTCCATTGTTCAATGTCGTAAATAAAGTCATCGCGGAGAATTTCAATGGAAACGGCTGGCCGGATGTGGCGAAAGCTGTTGGCCGCCGGGCCGGGACACTTCCTCCAGCCGAAGAGCTTCGTCTACTACAGACACTCAATCAAAACTTCTTCAAAGCGGAAGTCAACACTCGTGGGGTTGCTCGCACACTGGCCCAAGAGTACAAGGATCGAGCCTTGGGTGGGAATTTGTTCCATTTTGAGAGAGTGCAAAGAAATTTGAACGATCGAATTAGAGAACTTGGCGGAACGCCTTAATGAAAAGAGCCGATGGGTTTTAAGCATCGGCTCTTTTTGCAAATTCTAGAACCAAGAGAGAGAGATATCACCGTAGACGTCTACCGGAGTCGGACGACCAAAGCCGCCGCCGCGACCTGGGCGACCACCGCGGCCTGGACGACGATTATCGCTTCCATCCGTGCTGTCACCGACGATGCGGATATCATTCACACAGCGACTGTTGCCTGGCATATCAAGAGTGATGCGTGAACCGGCTGGGTAGAAACCTGGACGAACCTGACCCACACCCATTCTAGTTGGGCGACCCGTGCGATCTTCCAATTGTACAATCAACTGACGAAGATTAAGACCGTCACCACGAACGATCAAAGTGATCGAGCGCAAGCGTTCATCACGCGGGCCCTGACATGAGTTAATGCGAACACCATCGCCGCGGTCACGGTCACCAACGACCATTGTTCCGAGGAAACGGTTAGCAGCAAAAGCAGAAGTTGCTGAGAGAGCGAGGATAGCGATGAGGATAAGTTTTTTCATACGTTCTTCTCCTTGTTTGAAGTGAACGCAACTTAACCCAATTCAGAAAAAAGTGTAAAAACTGAGTAAAACTTACCCGCCTATGTCTAAAACTCTGTCTTTTTTCGAAGTTTCCACTCCTGCTGGAAGGGCCTCCAGGAGGGTCTTTTTTAAGGCGTTCGTAATAGATGCTTTTAAAGCAAATGGACCGGTCACCAAGCTAATCTCACGCACCGGACGTTTCCCCTTCAAAGGACGTAAACGTTTTTGGATATCTTTAGAAAGATGGGGAATGGCCAACTCTGGGACAACTGTGAAACCAGGCATACTCTCGAGCAAGTTCACCAAGGTCTCAATGGACCCACCTTCAAAGAACACTCCTCTATCGACGAGTACTTTTGAGGGACGGCACAGCTGAAGGACCTGCGAACGCAGGCAATGACCTTCTTTCAAAAGCCACGCCTCTTCAATCTTGAGGTCTTGCTCACGCACTTCTTTTTCTTTCAATAAAGGGTGCCCCGGAGAGAAGAGAAGCTGAAAGCCTTCATGGAAAAGCACATCTTCCTTGATGTCTTTCAAATCAAGCGGCGTAGCGAGAATGCCTGCATCGAGTTTGTCTTCACGAAGCATCGCTGCGATTTCATCCGTCTGATATTCGAACAAACGTAATTGCACTTTGGGCCAGGCCTGACGGAATTTTTCTACGAAGTGTGGCAACAAATAAGGCGCCAGCGTAGGAATGACGGCCAAATTAAATTCGCCGGCCACTTCTTGGCGTACACTTCGGGCCAGCTCTTCAAGGGCATCCGAGCGGTGAATGACTTCGCGGGCCATTTCGAGAACTTTCTTTCCCAAGGCGGTAGGCTTAGTAGGAGTCGCTGCCCGGTCAAAAATGATCACTTGCAGATAATCTTCCAGCTTTGCGATCTGCATACTTAGCGTGGGTTGTGTGACGAAGCATTCGCGAGCGGCCTGGGCAAAATTATGGCAGCGCTCAACGGCCAGGATGTATTTTAACTGTGTTAGTGTCATGCTAGTATTGAATCACGTTCGCTTCGAGAGGTCGATATGTTGCCCTTGCTTCTTTGCATCGCTATGTTAGTCGGCTCATTGCTGCCATGGCAGCCTATCGTTAACATTCGCCTAGGCACCGAACTTCAGTCCCCTCTTTGGAGCGGCTTTATTAGTTTTTTAGGCGGCGCGCTTTTGCTCGGCAGCCTTGCCTTGCTGCAAGGGCAAATCACTGAGCGCGTGCACAAAATCACCACGGTTCCTTGGTGGTCTCTTACTGGCGGCGTGCTCGGGGCAAGTTTTGTGATCGCTTCTATTTTGCTCGTTCCACGCATCGGTGCCACCACCATGAGTGTGGCCTTCGTTTGCGGCCAGTTGATTATGTCGGTGGCGATGGATCACTACGGTTGGGGTGGTCTCACCATTCGTCCCGTTGATACTGCTCGTATCATGGGCATTGCTTTCCTCATCGTCGGAATGTTTCTTGTGCTGAGACCTGCTCATGCGCCTTGATAAAGT
>JBEIPE010000405.1:0-2227 GCA_040377215.1 Halobacteriovoraceae bacterium | reverse complement strand
CCGTTCTTCCATTTCGCGCATTCGATCAACTGGCCATCTCTTACGAGCATGATGCTTTTTGTAGCAGCGTCGTAGCTCAAGCCTTCAACTTTTGTACGGTAGTCGTCGTTACCGAGGGAGCTATCCGCATCCGAATTGTCGACGTTGATCTCAACCCAGGCACGGCCGAGTTGTTTGTTGGCGGCGAATTCGACGGTCACGCTCGGTGTTCTGCCGTTGTACTGCGCTTCGAAGATGTCGAAGCTATCGGCGTGAGCAACTGTGGTGAGGGTCAATGCAAATAGCAAAGCGATGAGTTTCATGGGGGGCTCCTTATTTAAAGAGCCACTTATAAAGCGGATAGCAGCAAGGGAGAAGGGGTTAACCTAATCTGAACATGAGGCCCACAATCTATGAAAAAATTACGCTTTAAGAGTCGGAAGGATCTTTTCCATCTTCTCAATCGTCTTATGAATCAGCTCTTCCACTGAGTCGCCTTCTTTTTTGACGATCACCGTGGCCGCTGAATGTGAGTGGCCCCCGCCGCCCAGCTGGCGCGCGAGCAATCCTACATCCCATTCACCACTTGAACGAAGGCTGACTTTCAAAGCATCGCCGTCATCACGGAACATACAGGCGACTTTGATATTATCGAGGATCAGAAGGTGGTTGATGAACGCGTGCGTGTCTTCCACGTCTGATTCAAAACGCTTGATGAGATTTTTTGAGAGATGAATCCAGGCGATATCGCCGTTCTTCGTGGCTTGCGCGGTAGAAAGAATAGTTCCGAGCAAATGCATGTGCTCGATCTTTTTCGCGCCATAAATTCCGTTGTAAGCTTCGCCCGGAGCAATGCCGGTGGCCATCAAATCACCGACGAGGTGGTGAGTGGCGGCGGATACACTTGGGTAACGGAAAGAACTGGTGTCGATAATGATGGCGGTATAGAGCGGTAGCGCGAGTTTGCGATTAAACGGAATGCCGAGGCCCTCGATGATATGTCCGACGAGCTGGCCCGTGGCCGCAGCACTTGTGTCGACGCAGTGACCGGTTTGACCTTCAAGATGAGGCGCTGGGTGATGGTCAATAAAAAGCACATTGCCATTTTTGCGAATGATCGGCTGAAGAATCGGGCACACGCGATCAACGGTGTTGGTATCGACGACGATCCAAAGATCGACGGGACCAAAAACATTGGGTTCGAATTCATTTGAGCCGAGCACGACGTGATCAGGATCCATGTAGCGATAGCGCTGAGGAAGAGGTTCGTCGTTTACACATACGGCCTTGATGCCCATCGAACGCAGCGCCATGCACAGGCTGATTTCACTGCCGATGCCATCAGCATCTGGAATCACATGTGTGGTGAAAACCACAGAGGTCATCCCTTGAATTCTTGACTTGAAAGTATCTACAATGGACATGCCGTGCTTTTCGGAAGGTATTAAGCTAACTTTCAGTATTTTCACTGTTTATCTCAGTGAGGGCAACAAACAAGCGCAGCAGGAGACTAAAATGCTCGGTAATGACGCGGCCCCATGGGCGCTCAAAGCAGAAAAGCTCCACAAAGATTATCCCGGGGTCACCGCAGTTCAACAGTTGGACTTCACGATTAATAGCGGCGTCGTACATGGCTTTTTGGGCCCTAACGGTGCGGGAAAATCCACGTCTTTGCGAATGATGTGCGGCCTTTTGCGCCCGACCTCTGGCCGAGTCCTGGTGGAGGGCTTTGATCCGGTTGAGCAACCCTTTGAAGTGAAAAGTCGCGTGGGGCTGTTGCCAGAAAATCCACCGCTCTACCGTGACATGACGGTGAATGAGTATTTGACCTTCACGGCACGTCTCCACAACGTAAAAAATATCTCGAGCGCCCTTGAGCGCGTGCTTACGCTGACTAACATCACTCACGTCGCTCATCGCCTGATTGGGAATTTGTCCAAAGGTTATCGCCAGCGTGTGGGTATCGCTCAGGCCTTGGTGCACGATCCAAGCCTCGTTGTTTTGGATGAACCCACCGCCGGACTTGATCCTGAATCTGTTGTTGAAGTTCGCGCGTTGATCAAGAGTCTCAAAAAAGAAAAGACCGTCATCTTCTCCAGTCATTTGCTTCATGAAGTAGAAGAAGTCTGTGACACCATTTCGATTATTGCCCACGGGCAACTCATGGCCCATGGCCTTTTGAGTGATGTCCGTCAGCAGTTCGCCGGCCAGGCGCATGTTGAAGTGGAAGTCGCCGGCTGTTCAGATG
>JBEIPE010000389.1:0-2353 GCA_040377215.1 Halobacteriovoraceae bacterium | reverse complement strand
GATGAAACTCACCACTTGCGTGAGTTCTTTCAACGCATCAGTAAAGTCGATGCTGAACGTGAAGAGCGCGTTTTCGCGGTCTACCCTGAACTCAAATTCGCATGGTTATGCATGAAATAGGCCTAGGCCGCTGGTGTTAGTAGGGTATAATGGACTTAGCCCACGGGAATAAACTATGAGCAAAGATCTGATCGCCATTTGGCCTACGGAAGGCAAGTTCGCCAGCATCACCTGGCAAGTCAGTGACGTGTGCAACTACAGTTGCAGCTACTGCAATCCGGGAAACTTCGGTGCGAATCACCGCAACCTCAATACCGAACTCTACATCAATAACCTTAAAGAAATGGTGAGCCATTTCCGTGCTCAAGGTTACGAGTCTTTCAGATTTTTCTTTTCGGGGGGCGAACCGACGGTCTGGCCACCTCTGATTCCGATCCTAGAATACATTCGCAGCGAAATTCCAAATGCCTTGATCGCCGTGAACACCAACCTGAGTAAAAACCTTGATTGGTGGAAGAAGAACTACCGCTTATTTAACGACATCGTCGCAAGCTTCCACGTGGAGTTCTGTGACAAAGAAAACTACATGCGCAACATGCTCTTCTTGCAGGACAAGATGGACTACCTCGTCTGCCGCATGCTGATGCACGACGAGAAGTTCCAGGACGTCGTCGACTACAGCGAACGACTCAAGACAGAGCTCGACAACTACATCATCGAATATGCGGCCCTCTTCGAAGCCCTCTCGCCGCACTCAGAGATGCACGTCTACAAAGAAAAATGGAAACGCGATTTCCTAGAAACTCACAGTTTGGAAGAACAGAAAAAGCTTCCTCAGCAACCAGGAATTCCTAAGTCGTCCCCGTCATCATGCATGGAACACTACAGTGACGGCACTTCGATCGCGCACAACTCCAATCGTGTCGTCTCCGAAGGCATGAATGACTTCCGCGGTTGGAAATGCTGGATCAACGACGCCATCTTCATCACGCCGGCCGGTGAAGTGCGCATCGCCAGCTGCGACATGGGAAAGATCATCGGCAACATGAACGATCCCGGTATCCAATTCACCAGTCGTCCCGTCATCTGCAATCAACTCCGCTGTAACTGCGGCACTGATATTGGCATTAGAAAAGCGCATCCTTCTTTTAAAGCTAAGGACCTTTCCCATGTCTGAGATCAAAGAGAAAAAAGCCATACCCGAAGCCGTACAAAAGCAAATGGACGCGGGTACGTTCTGCCCTATCCCTTTTTTACAGCTAGAATTTAGTCCGCTCGGCAATCTCTCGGCATGCTGCTTTTCCGGTGAATACAAAGTCGGTAGCGTCGACAAAAACACCATCGAAGAAATTTGGAATGGCGAAATCATGCAGCAGTGGCGCCGTGAGTTTCTCACAGGCGATATTAAGATCTGCAGCTCTGCGATCAAGAACTTTCAATGCCAAAAGAACTATCAACACCTGAATGATCTCGTCGATTACAACATCATTCAGGCGAAGATGCCCCAACGACTCGACTTGCGCCTTAATGGTAAATGCAATCTCGAGTGTGTGATGTGCGACGTTTGGTCGCAGCCTAACGGGCTCTACGACAAAAGCGACTTCTGGGAGATTGGCCCGACTAAGATTTTTCCGTTCCTCAAAGAAGTCGATCTCTTAGGTGGAGAGCCGTTCATCCAGAAAGATACTTTCCGCTTCATTGATGAAGTCACCAAGGTCAATGACGAGTGCACATGGGGGTTTATCACCAATTGCCACTATCGTGTCTCCCCTCAGCTCACAAAAGCTATTGAGGGCCTTAAACTACGCCACATCCACATGAGCCTCGACGCCGTCACGCCTAAAACCTATGCGGATGTACGTCTCAAGGGTGACCTCAATCGAGTCATGGAGACAGTGAACTACTTTGTTGATTTGCGAAATCGCAAATGGAATGAAGGGAAGGGCTTTGCACTCTTTGCTTCGTTCTGTGTGCAACGTGGAAACTGGTTTGAACTGCCGGCTTTCTTTAAGTTCTGTGAGATGCACCAAATCCAACCGATCGTGCAGGAACTCATCGGTAGAGAGCACCTCTCCCTTGGCGGCCTCAAACCAGAAGAGAAAGAAGAGCTTAAGCGCCTCTATCTGAATAAAATCCCTGGCAAATGGCAGAGTATGATTGAGTCCATCGTAACCGGCCTGAGATAATGACCAAGCTGAAACGTCTGGGCCCTCTGGCCCTCAGCTTTTTTCTTCTCATTGCCGGACTTGAGCTCGTCTCGTTTATTTATCTATCTCTCAGTTCAAGCGAACTGCACTCTCCCGCATTTTACTACGGGCTCATGAACCCACCGGCACAAAAGCCTGGTTGCTCT
>JBEIPE010000320.1:0-3205 GCA_040377215.1 Halobacteriovoraceae bacterium | reverse complement strand
TTGAGGCGTTCTAAGAGCGTGCTTTTGCCCGTGCCCGATGGGGCACAAATAACGATCAATCGACCTTTAGGATGGGCGGTTTCGGTCATTCCAGGTTCAACGCTTGTTCTCTGATTTTTTCGAGCTGTACCTTCATTTCTACCACGTTTTGGGAGATTTCCATGTGGGCAGATTTCGACCCCATCGTGTTGGTCTCGCGACCCAGCTCCTGGAGCAGGAAATCGATTTGGCGGCCTACTTCTCCGGTACCTTTCATGACGTCACGAAGCTTCGCCACGTGGATTTTCGCCCGATTGATTTCCTCGTCTATTTCGAGTTTCTCGAGATAGAAGATCACTTCTTGCATGAGGCGACCCTGATCAACTTGGAAGTCTTTCATGCGCTCATTAAGTTTAGCTGTGAGTTTCTCTTTCATCATCTCAGGGTACTGGCCCTTCAAGACTTCATTCTTCAAAAGTAATTTCTCGTAGTCCGCGAGGTGCTCTTGCAATTTATTCACGAGAGAGAGGCCTTCGTTGGCACGTGAGGTTTTTAAGTGCCCCATCGCCTTAGCGAAGGCATCCAATACCAACGGTGAAAGCTCTTGGCCTTTATCACTTTCTTCTTCTTTTAAAAAATCTTGGCGCAAGAAATCTGTCGGCGAAGCGCTCATCTGCACTTTGCCTTCCAGCAAAGGCATGATGGTTTCGAGCCACGCTTTCACTTTGGCGGTATCGAGGCTTGATTCCGTCGGCGCATCTGGGCGGCGCTGGTAAGTCACGGCGATATCAAACGTGCCGCGCTTGAATTGTTTTTCAAGTTGTCCGCGCATGTCGAATTCAAGTGACGAGAGGGCCGAGCCCATCTTGAAGCGGAAATCTTTGAAACGGTTATTCACCGTCTTGATTTCAACTACGACGTTCCACTTTGTGGCCGTAGCTTCGCCACGTCCAAACCCTGTCATTGAATAAACACTCATGCATCGGCACCTGTAATTGTGTCGTTGCCCATGCGACGGAATTTTGCGAAGCGCTCGTCGAGCAATGTCGCGGTAGGAATTTTCTTGAGGACATTGAATTCGCGTACAACAGCTTCTTTCACAGCATTGATCGCGATGGTCGGGTGACGATGAGCGCCGCCTACGGGTTCTTTCACCACGCCGTCGATGACTTTGAGCTCAAGCGCTTTGTTAGGAGAAAGTTGCAACGCATTCGCTGCCGTTTCTGCCATCTTCGGATCACTCCAAAGAATCGATGCGCACGACTCAGGTGAGATCACCGAGTACACGCTGAACTCCATCATGAGTACGCGATCAGCAATCGCAATACCAAGCGCACCACCAGAACCGCCCTCACCAATCACCACTGTGACGATAGGAGTTTTGATGCCGAACATTTTTTCTAAGTTCTCGGCGATCGCCAAAGCTTGGCCGCGTTCCTCCGCGCCGATGCCTGGGTAAGCACCCGGCGTATCCACAAAAGTCAAAACCGGCACACCAAACTGAGACGCCATTTCCATTAAGCGCAAAGCTTTACGGTAGCCTTCTGGTTGGGCCATACCGAAGTTGTTACGGATTTTATCTTGGGTCTTGCGGCCTTTCTCAATACCGATCACAGCTACGCGCTGGCCATCGAGATAACCAAAGCCACAGACCATGCACGGATCATCTGAGAAGCGACGGTCGCCATGGATCTCATGGAAGTCAGTGACACAGGCCTCGATGTAATCGATGGCGTGCGGACGACTTGGATGACGCGATAAGAGTGTGCGCTCCCACGGCGAGAGGTTTTGATAAATCTCAACGATGAGTTTATCAACCTTCGCTTGAAGCGCACCGATCTCGGCCGTGAGGTCGATGTTCGGACGCTCAGAAGCTTGTTTGAGTTCACGGATTTGGTTTTCTAGTTCGAAAACCGGTTTCTCGAATTCGAGTGTGTATTCCATGTCATTCCCTTGGTCTGAGGCGAGGCCCTAGAGTACCAAGGGAAAGTGCGGTTTGTCCCTATCGAGAGGCAGAAGACCAGCCACCAACGCGGCCACTTTCGAAGAAAATATACTTCGCTGCGCCATCGCGGCGGTACATCCACCGCTCATTCTCATAGGTTGGGTTGCCGGCGAAGTCGACGCGGTCAGGACGGCCCCAAGACTCTTCCACGTCCGTCTTGCTCATCCCCAATAAGAGCTCACCCTGCGCGGTGGCCCACTGATGCTCAAAAGGCATAACGGCGGTCTCGGTTAGCATTCCGCGTGACGACAAATACTCTTCACGGTCAGTCTTACTTTTCAGCTGCAAAAAATAAATACGCTCAGAAGTTGAACCCAACTTTGCGCGATACTGTTGGTAGTGGTTAGCGGCACCTTCACTCTGCGCCGATTCAAGTTTTGCCAATTCATTTTCCAATGACTCTTCTTCGCGCTCACGCAAACGTGATGTTTCTGAAGCCGGCGTACGGCGTTGCCAATCTTTTTGCGTGCGCCATGAACGTCCCGAGTCTCCTGGAACGACCGGAAAATCTTCGCGTGGCTGAAAGAAGGCACTGTCATCATCTTCCATCTCAGCAAGGTAACTGCGGTTCGGCACAAGCGAACAAGCCGCCAAAGGAAGTGTTAAAACCAAAAGTAGGATGCTTTTCATAGGTCCTCCGTCAAAAACCTACACACTTTTCGGCTCTCCCCTGTCTGAACCATAGACATCTGGGCCCCCAGGCAAAGAATGCCCGCGCACGGCGCTCAACTAAACAGCTTTCCCTCAGGTTACGCCCTTGGATACCCGATAAGTTTCGTGATGAACTTTTTGTTCAAAATTGAAGACCTCCTGAACAACGCGCTCTTGTGGCTCGGTCACAAGCTCATGCTGTTGTGGAATAAAATCTGCCCTTCATGGATCAAACAAAAATGGCTCATCGTTCACACTAAACTGGTGGCCTGGAAGAAAGTTCCGCAACAACTCAAGGCCAAGCTTTCATCACCACGCACATTGATCAAAGTTGATTACATGGGCGTGTTTGCTGCGGCCCTGGACGCGGGAACAAAAGCCTTTCAAAAATACAAACAGTACTCCCCGATTAAAGCCGTTGGTGCGGCATTCTCTGCGCCATTTGTTTATCTTTATCAGTGGGCAGCTGGTCTCAAACCCGCCCATTTTGTGGTGCTTTTTGTCTTCACAACAGCTTCAGTCCTTTCCGTTATGGGGATCGTTGTTCAATCAAAAAAAATGCTGGCGTCT
>JBEIPE010000357.1:0-2821 GCA_040377215.1 Halobacteriovoraceae bacterium | reverse complement strand
TCAGCTGTTGCCACGACTGCGTTAGCAGAGGTTACTGCTGCGCTATGAGCAGGAATCGCAACCGCCAGGCGGCTCAATTCGGCCGTGGCATTGTTTTCACGAGCATCGTTAGCGGTCTGAGCGCCGTTAGTGGCAGGGATGTCGATGCTCGCCGTACGTTGGATCGTGTCTTCAAGTTTAGTGGCTTCTGCCAATTGAGTCGCAAAGCGCTGACGAAGGGCCGCCATCTCTTTTACGTTCGCACCTTTTGAGAGGTGAACGGCGTGAGCCGCGATGTAGAGTTCGCGGGCCTGCGCGGTTGTATCAACAGTAAAGCCTGCGGATTTTGCCACCGGGTTACCAGCAGTGAATGAAGATTCAAAAGCCGCATCAAGCACGGCCACTTTACCGTTACAGCGTTCTTCAAGTTTCGCTAACACGTTTTTAAAGCCGTCAGCAGAAAGAACAAAGCGTGGGTCCCGTGAGCCATCAGCTGTTCTCAATTTGATATCTTTACGATCAAGCAACTGCGCCATCACTGATGCCATTTTCTGAGGCACGGCCCAGAAAGTCTCTTTGCGACCTACTTTACCGGTGTAACCCAAGGCCATGACCGAATCGTCACGAAGAACGATGTCCCATGCTTTGGCGCGACCGTACTCTTGAGTGAGGTACATTTCTAAAGCCGCGGGCTTATTTTTTGGAATGCGAAGTTCTAGCGCCATGTCGATGCGATCATCGCCACCCAAGGTACGAGCGATACACGTGCCATTAGGATTAGAGCGTGTAGAGGTATCGTCTAGCTCCCAATCACCAGAAGTGTAGACCACTCCGGCAAAGGCTGAAGGCACGACAAAAAGTGTGAGTAGGGCAAGGGCGCGCATAGGATCCTCCAATGGCGGGTGTGTTAAACGCTGTGTACACGCACCCGTTGTCCGTCGCAAGAACGGAATTAGTTAATGATAAAAAATTAGATTTATGGTGCCACAGTGACACTGTTTGGTGGTGGTCCCTGGGAGGAAACGTGTAAAAACTACTCATGGCCATTGTCCATGGCCTAAGGCAATCTCTGCGTCCTATGACGACCGAGACCAACCAACTCCCCATCACTGCATGGCTTCCGCTAACCGCGAAAGAGGCGAAGAAGCGTGGTTGGGATGAACTCGATGTGATTCTGGTCACCGGCGACGCCTATGTGGATCACCCGGCCTTCGGTACCGCCGTTATCGGACGCATTCTCGAGTCTCTAGGGATGAAAGTCGCCATCATCGCCCAGCCGAACTGGCAGGATGACCTGCGCGACTTCAAAAAATTCGGTAAGCCGAAATATTTCTTCGGGGTCACCAGCGGCAACATGGATTCCATGGTGAACAAGTACACCGCCGCGAAACGTACGCGCTCTGAAGACGCTTACACGCCGGGCGGCGCCACCAACCATCGCCCGGATTACGCTACGACTGTCTATACTAAGATTCTCAAAGACCTCTTCCCAGACACTCCGGTTGTCTTGGGTGGTATCGAAGCCTCTCTTCGCCGAGTCACTCATTATGATTTCTGGTCGGATAAGCTCCTGCCGAATATTTTGACTACGTCAGGCGCGGATATGTTGATCTACGGAATGGGGGAGCAGCCGCTGCGTGATATCGCTAAGCTCGCTTCTAAAGGCATTCCGTTCTCTGAACTCAGAAACGTTCCGCAAACCGCCTACCTCGCCGATGATGTTCCCACTACGAAGTGGGAAGACCAGGAACTCACCAGCCATGAAGACTGCTTGAAAGACAAACTCGCCTACGCGCGCAACTTCATGCACGTGGAAGTGGAGAGTAATAAACAGTACGCCAATCGTTTGTTGCAAAAAGTCGAAGGCAAGACTCTCGTCATCAATCCGCCGTACCAGACCATGACGGAGAAAGAGATCGACGCGTCGTTTGATCTTCCGTACACACGCTTACCCCATCCCAAATATAAAGACCGCGGGCCCATCAGCGCCTTTGAAATGATCAAGTTCTCTCTTAATACCCACCGCGGTTGTTTCGGTGGCTGCAGCTTCTGCACGATTAGCGCACACCAAGGAAAGATGATCGCCTCACGCTCGAAAGAGTCGGTGATGCGTGAGCTTGACCAAGTGGTGAAGATGCCGGACTTCAAAGGCTACATCTCTGACATGGGAGGCCCATCGGCCAACATGTATCAGATGAAGGGCATTGATCAGGCGATCTGTGATAAGTGCGCGGCTCCTTCATGTGTGTTCCCACAGGTTTGTAAAAACCTCGAAACCGATCCGACTAAAATGACTGAACTCTATAAAGAAGTCGCCGCTCACCCCCAGGTGAAGAAGGCGTTTGTGAGCTCAGGCCTTCGCTATGACCTGATGTTTGATCCGCGCTCCAGCCATCCCAAGGCCGATGAAGAGTATGTCGAGCAACTGGTCACGCATCACGTGTCTGGTCGCTTGAAAGTCGCCCCAGAGCATACCGAAGATCACGTTCTCAAATTAATGCGTAAGCCGAGCTTCGAGTTCTTCCATATCTTTAAAAAGAAATTTGAGGAGATCTCCAAGAAGAAGGGCATCCGCCAAGAGATCATCCCGTATTTCATTTCAAGTCATCCGGGCTGTAAGCCTGAGGATATGGCCCAGCTAGCGTCTAAAACCATGAAGCTCGGCTATAAGCTTGAGCAGGTGCAGGACTTCACTCCGACACCTATGACGGTGGCCACTGAGATCTATTACTCAGGTCATCACCCATACACTCTTAAACCAGTGGAAACTGCCATCACGTTGGACGACAAGACCAAGCAGCGCACGTTCTTCTTCTGGTACAAGGCCGAAAACAAGAACTTC
>JBEIPE010000455.1:0-1580 GCA_040377215.1 Halobacteriovoraceae bacterium | reverse complement strand
TAAAACACGCAACACATCTGATTTCTGCGGCCAGTATTTTGATATGGTGGATGTGATCCAAGACGACGGTTTGATCTTTGCGGAAGGCGACCGTGATAGTCTTTCAACTCCTCACGGCCGTACCTACTGTGCTTATCTTTTGATCGAACGCTACCTCACAGATAACGTTCTCTTCAGTCGCTACACGGATGTGCCTAACCTGTTTGAGAAGCCCCATGCAGGTCAACAGGACGCAGCTCCAGCAACCGTGGCACCAGCGCCTGTTGCACCGGCCGCCGCTCCTGCAGCACCGGCACCGGTTGCCCCAGCTAAATCTTAGCGAAGGCCTGATCGAGATCGGCGATCAGATCGTCGATGTGCTCGATGCCGACACTGAGACGAATCAAGTTGTCATGAATGCCCAAGTCCTTGCGGATGTTCGCTGGAACAGAGGCATGAGTCATGATCGCTGGATGCTCCACCAAACTTTCTACGCCACCTAAGCTCTCTGCCAAAGCAAACAACTCAACGCTTTCGAGGAATTTGCGCGATTCTTTCAAGCCGCCTTTCACGAAGAACGTAATCATACCGCTGAAGCCGCTCGCTTGTTTTTTAGCGAGAGCGTGTTGCGGATGCGACTTGAGTCCCGGGTAAACCACGCTTTGAACTTTTTTATGTTTCTCAAGGTACTCCGCCACTTTCATCGCGTTCTTGCCAGTGGCTTCCATACGAACAGCGAGTGTCTTGATCCCGCGAAGAATAAGCCATGAATCAAACGGGGCCAGGCAAGGGCCTACGGCGTTTTGCAAGAAACGGAGTTTATCGCAGAACGGGCCTTCATTGAGCATCAAAGCGCCGCCGACCACATCAGAGTGGCCGTTGATATATTTCGTCATCGAATGCATCACGATGTCTGCTCCCAATGAGAGCGGCTTTTGGAAGTAAGGACTCATGAAGGTGTTATCGACAACCACCTTAGCTTTTACTTTTTTCGCCAGCTTAACAATCGCCGCAATATCCGAAATCTTGAGCATCGGATTGGTTGGAGTTTCAATCCAAATCAAGGCCGGCTTAAACTTTTGAATCTTTGCCGCGAGCGTCTTTAGGTTCGTTGTGTCAGCGAATTCAAATTTATGCATGTCTTGGAAGACTTTAGTGAACGCACGGTAAGTGCCGCCGTAAACATCATCACCGCACAAGACACGGCTGTCGTGAGGAAGCGCATGCATGATAAGCGATGTAGCTGCAAGACCTGATGATGTGACCAAGCACTGGTCAGCGCCTTCCAGCGAAGCCAAGCATTCCTCGAGACGACTGCGTGTTGGGTTATGCGTGCGTGAGTACTCGTAGCCTTTGTGCTCACCTGGCGAACTTTGCACGTACGTCGATGTCTGAAAAATCGGTGGCATGATGGCGCCGGTGGTTGGATCAGGTTCACCACCCACGTGGATAGCGCGAGTTTCAAAGGCTGCTGGTTTTTTTGTATTCTTTTTCATGGGTCTTCCTTATTTATTCAGTTCGCGGAGTTCACGTGAGGCCGCCAGCACAGAGAGACGACCAATCAAAGCATAGACGGCTTCTTTGATATGGGTGTCGGTGTC
>JBEIPE010000404.1:0-2234 GCA_040377215.1 Halobacteriovoraceae bacterium | reverse complement strand
CTCTGCAAATAGGGCCGTGGAGTAATCCGAGCCTTCTTTGCCCAAAGTTGTCGTGCGGCCATGAAGATCACTGCCGATATAACCTTGAGTCACCACAACGCTTCCAGCGAGGTGAGGGAAGATTTCTTTCTGCGCGAGTTCCTTAAGGAGGTCGAGATGGGGAAGGGCGCGGCCATGATCAGAAGACGTCTTCATGACCTGACGAGCGTCGACCCACTTAGTGGCAATGCCTTGCGTGCGAAGCGCTTCTTGAAACAGAAACGAGCTGATGAGTTCGCCGTGAGAAACGAGATCATCCAATGCCGAGAGCGATACTTCGCGTAGCAGCTGCATCCCTTGCAGGATTTCTTTCACGCGCGCACAGAGGTCTTCGACTTTTTTGATATTTTCTGCGGAGCCTTGCAGGTCACGCATAAAACTTAAGTGACGTTCACGGAAAAGGCCTAAGGCCTGAGGAATAGCACCCGGATTGGCGCCGGCCGCATCACGTGCCATCTGCATGAGTTGGTTGGTGGTGCCTGCCGTGGCAGAAATAACGCACACACGGATTTCTGGGCGGCCCTTTAGGACACTGGCCGAAATACGTGCCACCGCTGCGTCGGCCATGCTGGTGCCGCCAAATTTGGCGATCGCAAATTTCATCGCATCCCCCCTCTGGGAAGATTCGACTATAGCAGAGGAAAAAACGACAAATGAAGCGCTATTCAGGTTAAAATAAGCGCATGAATTTGATTCGTTTAGGAACGATGCCCTTAGAAGAAGCCAAAACCTTTCAACGCGTCTTGGCGACAAAGGGTGTGAGAGCGGAACTCGACCACAACGGGCATACCTGCACTCGTGGCTGCACTGTCACGGTGGAAGTGCTGATTCCGGAAGTGAGTCTCCCGGTGGTCCAAGACACCATGCGCGAACAGTACCAGAAACTCATGGAAGGCCTACCTGTGGATTGGTCGCGGCTGAACGAAGTCTATGACCCAGCAAAGGGCGAGGCGACCTGCCCGGCCTGCGGAACCCAGTTCGCCACCTCCCTAAAAGAGTGCCCAGACTGCGGTTTATGCTTTTAGGGCCTATAGATTTTACACCCTTCCCTCAGCGTGGCCCAAGACTGATTTAGAATAACGGCCAAGAGAGGTCGTTATGAAATTTGGTAAATTCACAATTTTGAACCCTAAAGATCAGAGCACGGCGCGGGAAACCGAGGTCGAAATGCTGATCAATATCGACCATATCGTGTCGTTGAAACCTATCCGTATCGCCAGCCCTGATCGTTTGATCAACGGCTTTTGGATCCGCACCACGAACGGCAAGAAGTATAAGGCCGTGAAGATTCCAAGCGAGTTGTTGAAAACAATTGGCGAAGAGTACGCGTCACCGATCAACGTTAATATGGATGTTGATGGAGATGAGTCGTTTCCTCAATAAGCCTTAACCAAATCCAAACGCGCAATTCCACCATTCCTTGAACTATAAAAGTCTCCATCTAGGAGACTTTTATGCGTTTGATCGTTGCTCTAGCATTCACACTTAGTTTTTCTGCTCAGGCCTCAGGTTGGATGGACGTCAACGTTCTCCCGGGAACTGTTCTCACTCAAAGTGCTGAGGGCGCCATCGCGATCATGAAAGAAGCGGGCACAACTCCTCCAACGGGTTATGAATGCACACTTTCGGTAAAAGCCGATGAAGCACAGCTTGAGCAGTTGGGAACTTTTGATCGCTCACAATCTTGGACTCGTCTGACTTTGACTCAGCCATTGAAATTCGGTGATGCAGGTATTCGTTACGAGTTGAAGCTTGATGCCGACCGCGGATCAGAGTGCCTTGAGTACGGCGAAGAGTATTACGAAGAAGGTCGCTGGACGAGAGATTGCCTTCGCTACGCCGGCCACTTCCGCACGATGAAGAGCATCTTGTTGCTGCGTGATCAACAGAATAGAATTTCTGCGGAGCTTTCTTGTGAGAAGTGGATGTCAGATGCGAAGCTTGAATTGCTCGATCATTTCTTCCATGTGCTCAACCGTTCAGAAGGTAACTTCCCACTCTTTCTTGATCTTGAGCTGGATTAATTACTCCGGATTACAATTCTTGGGCGGGACTTTCACCGCCCAGTTCTCACCCTTCGTTTCATAATCCACTTCATAACAATCACCGCGGGTTTCCATGGTGCGATCAAAACGATAATCGATGCGTGGTGGTCGACAGCGCGTGGTGCCTACTTTGTCGCTGTAAAATTCGGG
>JBEIPE010000011.1:0-22799 GCA_040377215.1 Halobacteriovoraceae bacterium | reverse complement strand
GATTTCCCATCTGAAAGTGCGAAGGCTTCAGATTGCACGACTCCTGCAACGGAACGCACGCCTTGCGCCTGCATTTCTTCTAGGACTTCGCCCGAGAGCTCAAAAAATCCCTGGCGATGAGTGAGAATGGCATCGCCAGCGGCCAGACGCAGGCCTTGCTTGAGTGTCGACTCAAAGCCGTCCATCAGACCCAACGTGCTGAGGATCACGGCGAGTGAAAAGGCGTAACCTGCGATACTGAACGCCATGAGGCGCCAAGTGGCCGCTTGGTCAAAAAAGATCCGACCGAGCGCGAGCAGCAGACGCCCCTTCATCCGACTAGGCTTCCGACTCTTGACCGAAATCTTCTTTCTTCAAAAGTGGGAACAGGATCACGTCACGAATGGTGGCACTATCCGTGAGCACCATCACCAAACGATCGATCCCGATCCCTTGGCCAGCTGTCGGCGGCATGCCGTACTCGAGAGCGCGCACGTAATCGTAATCAACGTCGCTGGCCTCATCATCGCCGGCCTCTTTGGCCATCGCTTGTTCAGCGAAGCGATCAAGCTGATCAGTTGGATTGTTCAACTCGGAGAAGGCGTTACCAATTTCCCAGCCGTTCATGAAGAACTCGAAGCGATCCACGAATTCAGGATTGCTGTCGTTGCGGCGAGAGAGTGGCGACACTTCCGTTGGGTATTCGGTGATGAACGTTGGCTGGATGAGATGCTTCTCGGCAAACTCTTCGAAGCACAGCGTGAGCAACTTACCCCAGCCTGCTGCTTTGATGGTCTTTGGATCGATCTCGGATTCTTTCAAGAGGTTACGCAAGTGAGATGCGTCCATCACTTGAGCGGCCGTTGAAGAGGTATGTTTCGCTACAGCTTCACGCATGGTCATGCGGGCGTAAGGACCTTTGAGATTGATTTCTTTCTCGCCGAACATGATGGTTTCTTTCTTCAGAACATCACGGCCCAGGCCTGAGATCAAGTCTTCAGTCAGCTGGATCAAGTCTTCAAAGTTCGCGTAGGCCCAGTAAAACTCAATCGAGGTGAACTCGGGGTTGTGCTTGAGCGAAAGACCTTCGTTGCGGAAACAGCGGTTCATCTCGAAGACTTTGTTGAAGCCGCCGACGATCAAGCGCTTCAAGTGAAGCTCAGGCGCGATACGCATGCTCAATTCCATGTCGAGCGCGTTGTGATGAGTCTTGAATGGTTTCGCGGCCGCACCGCCGGCCACTGAGTGCATCATCGGCGTTTCAACTTCTAAGAAGTCGAGCTTGTAGAAATACTCGCGGATGTAGCGCACGATCTCTGAACGCTTGCGAAGAGTCTCACGCACTTCAGGGTTCATCGCGAGATCTACATAGCGCATGCGGTAGCGTAATTCCGGATCAGTCAGACCGTGGAATTTTTCCGGCAACGGACGAGTACTTTTCGAGATGATCGAAAAGTCTTTCACGTTAAGCGAGAGCTCGCCCTTCATCGTTTTAAATACGTCACCTGAAGCCCAGACGATATCGCCGTAGTCGAGCAACTTGTATTGGGCGAAACCCACTTCTGAGGTGATGTCTTTTTTCACGTAGAGCTGAAAGCGCTGAGTGCCGTCATCGCATGTAAGAAAGGCGGCTTTGCCGAAGTCACGTACCATGAGCACACGACCGGCCACTTTGAAGTCCGGCGTCTGTCCGATAGCGTCTTTTTCCAAAGCGCCGTAACGGTCAAAAATGTTTTTGAAAGTAGTGTCGGGTTTCAAGTGGTTCTTATAAGCGCCGCCCGGCTGCCCCATCTCTTCGAGCTTTGTGCGCTTGTCGAGGCGAACAGTCATCTGCTCTGAGAATTGAGAGGTCCAGCGTTCCACGTGCTTCTGCTTCATAATACTCCCTGACTCCGTTAGGTTACTCATAGATCATCATCTCCTGCATCGACCGGTTTTCCACCAAGGCTTTGCCATTGGAGATATTCTTTCATGAAATCATCAACATCACCGTCCAGCACCGTTTGTGCTTGCGACGTACTGTAACCTGTCCGGTGATCTTTAACTAATTGGTAAGGGTGCAGAACGTACGAACGAATCTGTGAACCCCAGGCGTTATCTTTTTTGCCGGCCTCGACTTGCGTCTGTGCCTCAAGACGTCTCTGCAATTCGCGCTCATACAAGCGACTCTTCAAGATTTTCATCGCTTTAACTTTGTTTTGCAGTTGTGAGCGCTCTTGTTGGCACGCGACCACGATCCCAGAGGGAAAGTGCGTGAGTCGTACAGCGGAGTCCGTGGTGTTCACCGACTGACCGCCGGAACCACTGGAACGGTACACATCGACACGCAAGTCTTTATCCAGAACTTCAATCTCGATGGTGTCATCAATTTCTGCTGACACGTAAATCGAGGAGAACGAAGTATGGCGACGAGCGTTCGAATCAAACGGAGAAATGCGCACCAGGCGATGCACGCCCGTTTCACTTTTCAAGAGACCGTAGGCAAAGGGGCCATTCACTTGCAAAGTAGCGCTACGGATACCGGCCGAATCTCCGTATTGGAAATCCATCACGTCGACCTTAAAGCCGTGTTGCTCAGACCAGCGCTGAACCATACGCATAAGCATACCCGCCCAGTCGCAAGACTCAGTACCGCCAGCACCGGCGTTGATGGTCACGATGGCGTTGTTGATGTCGGTCTCGCCTGAGAGCAAGGCCTTCTTCTCGGCTTCAGTGACGGCCTGTTGGCATTTAGGGAACGCAGTAATCGCTTCTTGCAGTGAAGCCTCGTCACCCATGTCGGCCATCTCTAGCAGCACTTCAAAATCATCCAAGGACGTTTTAAGACGCTTGTAGGTTTTGACGGAATCTTCGAGACCGGCTTTTTCTTTTTGAATTTTGGCGGCGTTGGCGGAGTCATTCCAGAAGCCTTCGAGGGCTTCCATCTCCGTGATCTCTCTTAGGCGCTGAGTTTTTCTCTCAACGTCAAAGTGACCTCCGAATCGTGACCAGAGTATTTTTGAATTCAGGCAGACGTTGCTTGAAATCTTCGATTTTGAATTGGGCCGTGTCGGCCATGGGAGTCTCCTAGAGAGACTCCCAAGTTACCTGTTTAACGGAGCGTTTCGCAATCGAAAGTGGAAGGTTCACCTTGTTCGGCCACAATCTTAAGCACTGCAGCAAAAGTATCTCGGTGAGCAGTTGTGGCGCCAATCG
The DNA here is from genome assembly GCA_040377215.1 of Halobacteriovoraceae bacterium. Taxonomy (GTDB): domain Bacteria; phylum Bdellovibrionota; class Bacteriovoracia; order Bacteriovoracales; family Bacteriovoracaceae; genus UBA6144. Next base: position 19,625 of record JBEIPE010000011.1, on the reverse strand, counting down.
TGAGGAGCTTCAGGTACTCGCTGACCTTCTCAGGAATCGCTTTGTGCTTGATGAGGTAGTAGTAAATCTTCTTCGAGATCGCACCGCCGAGGTTAAACGGCAGCTTAGCAATCACGCTCGCCTGCTCTTCCACCAAGGCCTCAATGGCAATCTTGAGGGTCTGATCGTAGGCCTTGCGCACTTCTGACGGATCAAGCTTGTTGTTGCGGTTGGTGTCATAACGCAGGATCGCGCCTTCAATTGTCTGCAACATCACCATGATCGGCATGTAGTCGTCTGACGTGATTGGCACGTCCGTACCGTCTTTAAACACAGTACACGTACGACCCACGAACTCGATGGTCTTCAAGTATTCTTTAATGAAGGTCTGGTCACCTTTGTCCGCGCAATCTTTCATACCCAAAGATTGGAACAACACCGGGTAGCTATCTTGGAACTTATTGCACAGAACTCCGAAGTAGTTTGAGCGGTGACAGTCGATATCAGTAATGCGCCCGCGGCTATCAGTTGGGCAGACTTTGGCGATCTCTTCTTGGAAGTAGTCGGCATGTGCCATCGCTGCGAACACTTGCGTGAAGAAGGCAGAACCCTCGTCAATATTGATCACACCGTCGCCGTTCGACATCGATTGGAAGAGAGTCATCAGAAGTGTGATGTTCTCCATCAACTTCAACTCACGGCCAGCTGTGATCAAACCTTCGTCGACGAGTGGTGTTTTAATCAAAGTAATGAACGCTTGAAGCTGTTCGAGGCTAAGACCGTAACCACCCACACCTGGGCTTGGTGAGCCGTAACGACGAGCGACGAGCTTAAGCGCAGACTCCATCAGGCCTTGTTCGACCATACCTTCAGAGTTACGACGGTAAGCCGCCGAGTAGAAAGGCATCTGGAATTCGCCGTAGAAGAAGCGGTACGAGTTGGCGATACGAGCAAACTCTTGAACGTACTTACCATGAGTCGGGAACGTCAAAATGTAGTTGTTGTAGTTGATGTTCACGGTACCTGGACTATTCAAGTACGGTTGGAAGAATTCATAAACAGAATGGTAGACCTGACCACGTCTTGCCATATCCCTCGCGGTGTCGAGGAGGACAAACAGGTCGGCCGGCAAGACGTACTCTTTGCCACGTAAATCTTCGTTCGGTGAATAGGCCGCTTCAGACATCAAAAGCATCTTGGCCTGCAAAATCTCTTTGCGGTATTTCTTCAGGTCTGGAAAGTCAGAATCTTCGTCCATGAAGAAAGGAATCGCGTCGATCAAATCATCGATGGAGAAAAGACGTTCGCCGGAGTCGGCCGTGTAGTGCAACAACGACTTCTGCGGTTCAGTCGGGTCGTGAATGATATCTAAGTCACTGGCGATAAAGTCCATCAGACTCTTCTGATTCAGGTCGATGTATCCCACGCGCAAGATATCAAAGACAACCTTACCCAGGCTCGGGAGCTTCTTGAGTAATTCACCCAGCTCAACGTGAGTAAGCTCTTCCTTCACACCGCCCAGAATCACACGCTTCACGAAGATAAGGGCCTTCGTTTGCGCCAAGACATCCTCTGTCTCCGTATTCGTGAAGCTTTCGAGAATCTCGAGGATGTTGATTTTGTGGATCTGGTCGCCACGGTCGCCTTTGTAAATGACCGTCAACGCCTCTGCGATCGCATCGCCCGCTTTAAAGACGCGGTTTTTCTGCAAGTCATGGACGTAGTAAGGAGTGTCTTCCTCTTTGCTGTCAAAGAATGGGTAGACCGATGGGAACTCGCGGTTGAAGAGAAAGACGAAGTCAAAAATCTTCTTCACAGAAGTCGGTGAAAGGTAGTTACGGTCATCACCGAAGATCAAGTGAGCAATATCAAACACGCTCTTAATCGCGCGAACGTTTTCCGGCTTAAAGTCCGGCATGTTTTTGATGATGTACTGCTCGAAAGCTGTTCTCGAGAGATAGCCCGGTCTGTCCGACTCTACGACACGCATGAACAAATCAATGTTCTTTTGCAAACAGCTGATCTGAGCTGAAACATCGCGCTCGAGGATGAGTTTGAATTCTTCGATATCGAGGTCACAACCAGCGTTGAAACGATTACTTTCGATCGGCTTATTCACGACGTTGTTTTTGCCCAAATCAGAGCAACCGGCCAACGTGAGCAAGCCCACGAAGAGAAGAGAGACGAGGTTTTTTATACGAACCATAAACACGTCCTCAGAACAAATACCGCAGTCCTGCGTAGACTGCGTCGTTGTTAGTGTACGGGCTCCAATATGATTTGCCATCACTTGGAGTGCCGATCATATTGACCCCTGCATTCAAAACCATGTTACGCACAGGGAAATAACTTACGCGAACCATCGTCAGACGATCTCTCGTCAACATATCAACTTTTCCATCAGCAGAAACCTGGAAAAAGCGGCTCACACGGTAGCGGAACCAACCGTGAATGGCCTGGTTCCAGCGTGGGTCTTCTGCCAGAATATCTTCTTCTTTATTAAACGGGCTGAGGCGAGCGACGTAATCAAAGCCCATGCCCATGCGATCATTTTCTTTTGAGATACCGCCACCCACGTAGTCTTCACGACGTTTTTCAACTTCGATTTGAGTGTATTGAGTTGTCAGTGGGTCACCCACTGGATATTCGTTCGGACGAACAGCAATCGCCGATGCATACACGGTGTAGTCTTTGTTCTTCCAACGCAAGTTACTACCGTAGATATCGTGGTAGTAGAACTGCGGCTTAACGCGAGCATTGATCAAGTCATCGCCCGGGTTATAAGAGATATCAACAGTGGTTGAAAGTTGGTTTTCTGGTTTACGCAAATAGTAGAACCCTGCGTCCCAGTGCTTGTTGCCCCAACCTAAATTCAAACCACCGGCCGGCTTGAAAACAACTTCTGAAATTTCTGGGTAATCGACGTTATAGAAAATCGGAATATCACGATCTTCAATTCGTGCAGTAGCTGCTGGTGGTTTTGCCCAAGGATTTTTTGATGTGATCGTTCCATCAGACTTGTTGATATCAAGCGATGGGTTGGTCTCAGGGACGTAAAGTGGTGTTACGAAGGCGTGAAAACGGAAGCCGTTAGCATACTGACGTTTGAGAATTGCACCGATCAAACCTTCTTGAGCTGGATCAAAGCCAGTGAAGTTCTGACGATTGTTAACCTTACCAAAGCCCCAGTGGCTATCGACGTCTGACCAGTCCAACATGAAGCGACCGGTTTGCAATTCAGAGCGGCCCCAACGATGGGTCACGTAAGCTTCGTTCACTGAATACATGGCGCTGCTTTGATCATTGAACAAAGCATTGAGTGTAAAGCGACGTTCTAATTCATTGGGACGTTGGCGATGATAATCAAAACTAAGATCCATGTTGTAGCGGTTGCCATTCACATCACCCACTCCATCAGCGAGCTGATTGGAAAGTGCACCCACCGATCCGGTGAAATCTTGGCGCGCCCAAACTGTGCCCGAGAGCAGCAAAGCGAGTATTATTAAATGACGATTCTTCAACACACTGTAAAACCTTGTTATTCCATCATTCTATCAACCAAGCCTAAAAATTCAGACGGGTTGCAAAAGTTGCCTCATTCATTACGCATTGTACCAATCCAGGGCTTAGCCCACGTTTCTGAATGAAGAATCGTGTAAAAAGGTAATGATTTAGTCTGGAGATTAAGCGCCTAGAATGAATGTAAGACATTGTAAGTTGTTGATTTTACGAATAACCGCGTAGTCTACTCGCGTTTCGTCCCCCATTAACTTCGCAAAGGATTTCCCATGCGCAAATTTGGCCTCGCTTTAATCGCCTTCCTTTCGGTCGGCGCCGCTTTCGCACAATCCGTGCGTTTTGAGCAAAATACTCTCTTCGTTAAACTCAACAAAGGGGCTGAACTTCCTGCCCACGCTTTGATTGAAGACAGCAAGCACCTCTTCGGTGACATCTACGAGATCACCACTCCAGACGCTATTTTGTTGGAAAACGATTTGCGCACAGACGGTGCAGTTGCTTGGACTGAGAAATCTTTCTACGCTGGTAAACGCGAACTTGCGTTGCCTGAGATGAACAAGAGCAAGCCGGCGCTTGCTGAAGACGTTAACTTCAACGATCCACAAGCTTCACGCGTTTGGGCTTTCAACGACGCTGCTCGTTTCGGCGTTTCTGTTACGAAAGCCTACGGCGAACTTCCTAACCGTGCTGCTAAGAACATCATCGTAGCTGTTGTCGACACTGGTGTTGATTACAAGCACGAAGACCTTGCAGACGTTATGTGGGTTAACAAAGGTGAAATCGCTGGTAACGGACTTGATGACGACAACAACGGTTACGTTGATGACGTTCACGGTATCAACACCATCGACCGCAACGCTGACGGCACAGCTTCAGCTAACCCAATGGACACTCACTCACACGGAACTCACGTGTCGGGCACCATCGGCGCGAAACAAAACAACGGCAAAGGTATCGCGGGTATCGCAGCTAACGTTCAGATCATGGCGATCCGTACCGTTCCAAATAACGGCGACGAAACTGACAAGAACGTTGTTGAGTCATACCTCTACGCTGCGAAAAACGGCGCGAAGTTGATCAACTGCTCATTCGGTAAAGCTGTGAACGAAGGCGGCATGGTTGTTTCTCAAGCCATCAAGCACATCGGCGAAACTTACGGCACATTGGTTGTGGCCGCTTCAGGGAACGATTCATGGGGCCCATTCCGTTGGTTCGATATCGATACCAACCTCCGCTACCCAGCTTCATACGAAAATGAACACCTCATGGTGATTGCAGCAACGGCTTCTTCTGGCGGCCTCGCTTCTTTCTCAAACGTGGGTGCTAAGAACGTCGACGTGGCAGCTCCAGGCCAAGACGTGTTCTCTACAACTCCAAACAACGGCTACCAAAGCATGTCAGGAACTTCGATGGCGACTCCAACGACTGTTGGCGTAGCTGCGCAAGTTCTCACTTACTTCCCGAAGTTGACTGCTCTTGAAATCAAAGACGTCATCATGAAGTCTGTGACAGTCGTTCCAGCTTTCGCTGGCAAGATGGTTACCGGTGGTCGCGTCGATCTTTCAGCAGCTTTGAAGTACGCTGAAGCGACTTACCCGAACCGCGCTTCTCGCCGTCTTGTTCGTCGTTAATTTTAGATTTAGATTTAGTTTTTAATAATGAAGCCCGCGAAAGCGGGCTTTGTTATTTAAGCTTTTTCTTTTTCCGCTGCTTAGCAAAACTCTCTAGCAATCGCGCCTCATGCCCCTGCATCAGCTTCTCTTCTTTAGCACTGATCTCATGATCAAAACCAAGCAAGTGTAAAAAACCATGGAAGAAGAGATGCACTAACTCTTCTTCAAGCCGCACGCCGAATTGTTTGGCCTGACGGCGTGCCTGGGGCAGTGAAATCACTAAATCACCCAGTGGCAAAACTCCTGGGGCAATCCAGTCCCAGTTTTTGGGTTTACGTAAATTGACCTGGGCGGGAAAAGAAAGCACATCAGTGGTTTTATCTTTAGCGCGATGCTCACGATTCATAGAACGCATTCGTCCATCACCGCAAACCATGACGTTTAGCATGCCCTGGCGTACGCTAGAGTGGAGATCAGTCGCGGCCACTTCAGCAGCGAGCGCCAACCAACGTTTGGCCGCTGCAGAGAGAGTCACGCTTGAGTGGGTCTCAACGATGAGTTTGGTCATGCTACATGCTAGCATGACTCTTAGGGAGAAAACATGGCCTATCCAGAATTAGAAAATGCCATCCGGGTCATTAATAAACTGCGCGACCCCCAAGGCGGTTGCCCATGGGATCTCGAGCAAACTCATGAGTCCCTGCTGCGCTACCTCATCGAAGAATCTTACGAGTATGTTGAAGCCGTCGAAATGAACGACTCGGCCATGATGTGCGAAGAAATTGGCGATGTTCTTTTGCAGGTCTTGCTACATTCACGCATCGCTGAACAGGCCGGCCGTTTTAATCTAGAAGATGTGGCCCGCCGACTGGCCACTAAAATTGTTCACCGCCACCCTCACGTGTTTGGCGAACAAACAGAAACTGGCCTTACGCCCGAACAAGTTAAAGAACGCTGGGAAGTGATTAAGCACGAAGAGAAAAAAGCCAAACGTTCTACCATCCCTTACAAGCTGATGCACAATCCGGCCCTGCGCACTTCACATCTTATTGGTGTGGCCTCAGGTAAAGTCGCTTTTGATTGGGAAGACCATCGTCAGGTCATGCATAAAGTTGAAGAAGAGTGGCAAGAGCTCAAAGACGAACTGCCTCCAGGTGGCCACTTCGACAAGGCCCGCGTCGCCGATGAAATGGGCGACCTGCTTTTCAGTATGGCCCAACTCGCGCGCCATCTAGGCGTCGATCCTGAGGAAGCTTTGAGAAATGGAAATAAAAAATTTCTCAAACGTTTTCACATGGTGGAAAAACTCGCCGAAGATAATGGCCAGGTCATGGGTAAGATGACGGCCCAGGAAATGGAAGCATTGTGGGTCCAGGCGAAGGAAAAAACGAAGTGAAAGACTTAGCGGCAAAATGGAAACGCCTCAATCCTGAAGACCGTTTACACCAACGTTCCTACCCTATCGTGGCCCTTACTGGCGGCGTGGCCTCTGGTAAATCAACAGTAGCGACTTTTTTGAAAGAGCAAGGCGTGCCGATGATTTCGGCCGACCAACTCATCAAAGATATTTACGCTTGGAAAGAAACACAGGCGTGGATCAAAGCACTTTGTCCTGAGGTCGTGACGGAATCTGGCATTGATTTTCCCAATCTGCGAAAAATCGTCTTCACCGATCCTGCGCTTAAGACCCAAGTAGAGACTTATCTTTACGAGAAGCTACCCAAAGCCTTTGCTGAAGCCGAAAAGAAATTTCCGCGGATCCCATGGCTCGTTTACGAGATCCCACTGCTGTTTGAAAGAAAAATGGAAAAGATGTTTGATGTCGTCGTGGTTTCATGGGTCAGACGAGACATCCAGAAGAATCGCCTACTCACGCGCGATCCTCACACCACCGTTGAGACGGCAGAAGCCATTTTGAATCAACAGTTACCGTTAGATGAGAAGAAACTGAGAGCTGATGTGGTTTTTGATAACTCAGGGCCACTGGATAAAGCGGCCCTGAAGAAAATTTGGTCTCAACTTACTAACTAGCGACACTGACCTTTCCATGGGGTCCAAGTCCAACCGAGCAACCCGCCCCAGCCACCTACTTCTGTAACAACACAGCGCTTGCCCGTGTCACAGACGTATTCGAACCAGCCATTTGACACCACTTTGTTCTCCCGAACAACTTTGCAGTTTGCGCCAGTTCCACCGCGCAACTGACAGGTCATGACCGAAGGATTGCCCCGCTCTTGAATGCAGCGAGGAACAGTTTTGTACTTGTGAATGCCCAAGACTTCTTTGTTGAACCAATTGTTACAGTGCGAGTTAACCACACACTTCATCGCCGGATTCACATAGGTCAAGCTCGAGACCAAGTTACGAATCATCGTATCTAGGTTTTGTCCGATCGTACGACCATTTGAAGTTCTCGCGCGAAGGAAGTCGCGCTGACAGATCGACGCTAAAGTAGAAACTGTGGCCAAGCGACCGTCGAGTGTATCTGGAACGAGCAAGTCACTTGAAGCGAGCTCGACTTCATTTCTGTAAGTCTTCACTACGCGGGCCTCTGGTCCGACGCCCATGGCACTGAAACCGCCGGCCAAAGCCGTCTCACTTTCTACCTTTGCAGAGATATCACACGCGAAAGCTACGCGACGTGGAACTGTACGACCATTCACCATGACTGGTTGGCCATTGGTTCCGCGTTTCAGCAAATCAAAGCGGCCTTGACCATCAAAGATCGGTGCGAAGCCTTCGCCACCAAACTGTACGGCCGAGGAGATGGTTTTCGTGAATGTGAATGTCGGGCCCGCAGCGATTTCAACTCCCATGAAGCTCGCCTTGATTTGTGCAGAGAACTTCGCCTCCGAGGCGAGACTGACGCTAGAGCGAGCCTTGGTATTGTAGCGTGCTTCAAAGTTTTCTGGACTTGAACCACCGGCGAGAGCATTTACGAGAGCGATCTTGCTTGTGATTTTGCTACCAGAGCCTTTGTTATCGGCCAGATTTGTAAAGTCAGAAGGAACAGAGATTGGCTTAGAGAGCAACTCTAAGCGATTCAAGCTGCGTTCTTTCATATTCGCGACAAGCTTCTCAGATATAGGAAGCTCGCTCGACTCCCATTTCGGATTTGCTAAGACGTCTTCCACGATCGCTTTCATGTCTGACTGAAGTTCCGGCGCCAAGAGATGAAGGTCTTTTTCCATGTTCGCACGGATAAGGTCACGAGCTGTGGCCGCTGGATCTTCGCTGTCCGAAGCTTCGTCGATGGCGAGGAAGTAGCTCTTTAGCACAGCTTCTCTGAGCGCTTGAACGAGCAACTGACTTTCCATCCACGCACGTTGCTCAAGAGGTACGTCGTTGGCTTCGTAAACAGCTTCACGACCGATGCCTTCGAGGTCAAGGCCGTTGTTACGGTAGATCTCCAGCTCTTTAAGACGAGTCTCCATCTGATCAATGGGCAAACCCGCAAAGGCGCCAATCGAGGTCATGCTCACAAAGCAAAGAGTAATAAAACGGCGTGATAACAAACCCATGGTGAACTCCTAATGTGGAGTCATCATAAGCAATCTTAAGAAACTATGTGGTTTATCCCAGGAAACAGGTAAAAAATTTAGACTTTCGGAACGAAACTGGCCTGGTACCGGAAAGTAACTTCTTCCTCAATCCAAGGGTCTACGAAGCTTAGGACTGTGGCCGCGAGCTTCATTCCTTCGCGATTTTTGTTTCTTTTACCGTACTTAGGATCGCCCCACACACCGCAATCGATGAATTCTAGGTGGCGACGGATCTGGTGAAGACGGCCGGTCAAAGGCTTGAGCTCAACCAGCAAACGATCACCAGGTAACAGCTCAAGAACACGATAACGAGTTTCGGCTTTCTTGCCGTCCAACGGATCAGTAAAGGCGCCCTCGGTACCTACACCTAAATAAGAAATCTCACCGGCGACGATGGCCATATATGTTTTTCGGACCGCTTGGTCTTGGAAAAGACGTGAAAGTTCTGCGGCGGCACTTGATGAGTAGGCCACCACCATGAGCCCTTCCGTCTCGCGATCCAGCCGATGCACGGGATAAACCTTCTTGCCCGTTTTTTCGACAGCGTAGATCAGCGTGCAGTGATCACCGGCATCTGTACCCTGCGCCATCACGCCGGCCGGCTTGACCCACACACCATACTCACGGTTTTGGGCAATACACTGGGCTTCGGTAAACGGCGGAATAGATAAGATGCGAGGGTCGTACATCGCTTTCACTTCATCGGTTACGTCGAGTTTAATGCGCGGATCACGCACACGCTCCCAAGCACCTTTGCCGCGAAAACGCGCCTGAACGGCGCCGTATTCGAGAAGTTTTGCGAGTTCATCCCCAGGAAGTTTCGTTACACGGGTGAGAGACTCGCCGAGACGCTCACCGGTAACTTTCGCTTGGAGATTGTAGATTTTCATGGGTGCTGTTGTTCAATGGGAGCAATACTTTCACGCAAAGCTGTGAAGGCCTGGGCGTCCTGGCGTAGGTCTTCTACCAGCTTGCGCAAGCGATCTACAATCATTTCCTGGTCTTCTTGAAGGGCTTCACGGATTTCGCGGGCCACACGCTCATGAGCAGCTAGATCAAGATTGGTTCCGCGCTCAAATTCAGGGGTTGGACCGACAAAGTTCATCGCAAGCTTCGTAATTTGAATATCCATGCCGGCCAGACGAGTCTCGAGCTGGCCCGTGGCGCGATCGAGGCGGATGAGTGCATCCTTCATCGCAACCGCCAGGCTTTCACTACGCTCACTCATCTCTGGCAAAGTTCCCAAGAAGCGATTGTGCAGATTCACGAGCTCTTGCTTCGAATCCTGGATTTCTTGTTTGCCAATTTTGTAATCGAGTTTGAATTTTTCCAAAGAGCTGATCGCTTCCTTCGCTTGATTCAAGCGTTCACTCAAACCGCGAGCTGTTTCGATGATGACTTCTTGGCGCTTCAACTGTGCACGAGTTCCATTGAGCAAAGCCGAGTGTTCAAGTGAAAGATCAGAACCGAGCTGATCGATGGATACAATGTTGTCACGCATGTCCTTGAGACCTTGCATTTGTGATTTCAAAGCACGCGCGCGCACTTCCAAACCTTCTGTCAGATCTGCGATGGTTTTGAGATGGTCGTGGTTCTCGTCTTCCAGCTGACGCACCTGTTGGAAAAGTGTGTTGCGAGTTTGATCCATGCGATGGATGGCCTTGCTGAGTTTTTCCCAGTCTTCACTTAGTCCTGCTTGTTTCCACAGTGGGGCCAAGCGGGCTTCTGTTTCGACACCCCAGACTTCACCTTCCAAAGCTTCGAGGGCCAGACGAACCGGCTCCATCACCAAACGCGCCTGTGACTGAATCGTCTCGCGCATCATCGCGAGGGGATAGAACACCACGAGGGCCTTGTGGCCGGTCTTGCATTGAATCGGAGAGATATGCATTTCAAGAGGAACAGAAACGCCGTCTTCCATTTGCAACTGAACCTGCCAAGTGCCAGGTTCCATCTCACTCAAAGCATAGTGAAGAGGATCGTAGTCTGGGCCAGAGAGACGGGCCGAGAGTTCTTTCCAGTGAATGAATTCATTCTCCAGCTCTTCCGAATCGAGACCGAACTGTTCAGCAAAAAGTGCGTTACCCCAAAGCAACTTTCCTTCTCCATCCAACAGCACTGATCCAAAAGGCATGGCGGCCTGGAAATCTTCTCCCAAGCGCAGGCGTTTTTTAATCACACGAATCATATTGTGGAATTCATCGACGCGCGCACCGCTGACAAGAGTTTGCCACACGGCCTTATCGCCTAAGACGCCTTCTTGGAGCATCTCCATCATCTCTTGATCTTGTTGACGGCGCTGACCGCGGCTCGCCCAAGACCAACTCAAAGCAAGGATCATCCAACCGCCCAACAAGAACGCACCCAATGCCCAAATATGCATGAGGCAATCTTGCATGGCCTGATTGGCGCGATGTTTGAGGGTTCCGATAGCGAGGTCAGCGCGAGCGGCCCAACGGCCCACGGCCGCATCCGAGCGTTCCATCTCTTCTTGCAGACCGCGGCGGCTCTGGTGAAGATCAAGCAACATGGCAATCTCTTGGCGGATGCCCTCGAGTTGGCGCAAGACTTCCGTTTTGTCGTCTTCTTCTAAGCTTGAACCGCGAATCAACGACGTCATGGCGGTGAGATCACTCTCCATATAGCGCACCAGCGGTGATTCTACTTTTCCACTGGTCTTCAGCTGAGTGAGACGAGCGTCCATACGTTGAGCACCCTTGGCGAGATTGCTCCATCGACGGCTGAGTGCGAGACCTTCCAGGCGCGCCGTTTTGTCACTCAACGTCTTAAGCAACTCATCAGGGCGAGAGTAGGCCGTGGCGTCTTGAATTTTATTTTTATGCTCAACAAAGATTCTCTCGAGTTCTTCGCCACGCTTGATGCTCAAAGCATTTTCCAACTCACGCATGGTCTTATCCAAACGTGACAACTTGCTGCTGGCTTCGTTGGTTTGAACTTTTTCGATAGCACGATGAATCGGTTTGAAAGGATTGCGAGCGCGGATTTCTTCTAAACGAGTACGCGCTTGGAATTGTGTTTCTTCCAAATTGGCACGGGCCTCAATGGTCTGCTTGAGCTCCCAGGCGACACCCAAAATTCCGCCGGCGCTGATGGCCAGCAAGAGATGAGTGATCCAACGAGTTGTCTTGAGTGAATTCGCTTCCATAATCATCACCTTTGAAGAGACTAAGGTCTTTGATTCATTATGGGGAATCGAACACGAAAAAGAAACCCAAGCCTTGGCCTGGGTTTCTTATTAGTTGAATGGAGCTGGAAGCTGATTAGCTGGCGAGATCTTCGTGGCTATCGAACTGAGTGCGAAGTTTCGCCTTCAATTTCAAAATCGCCTGGGTATGAAGCTGAGATACGCGCGACTCAGTTACGTCAAGAACTTGACCAATTTCCTTTAGGTTCAAATCCTCGAAGTAGTAAAGCGAAAGAACCAAGCGCTGCTTCTCTGGAAGCGTCTTGATGCCCTCTTTGATGACGTCTTGTGAGCGCTTGTAGTTCACAGCTGAGAACGGGTTGGCCGAACGGCTGTTTTCCATCAAGTTGACCATCAGCTTCTTATCGCCGCGGCCCATCGAGGCGGTGTCATCGATGTTAAGCAATGAAACCGATTTTGATTTGTTGATGAGGTCATGGAACTCTTCCATGTTGCATTGAAGCTCAACGCACATTTCGTCGTCAGTCGCTGGACGGCCAAGCTCTTTATCGAGCTTCGCGTAGGCGCGCTCAACCTGCTTTGCTTTCTCACGAACTGAACGTGGAACCCAGTCCTGTGAGCGCAATTCATCGAGAATCGCACCGCGGATACGGAATTCAGCGTAGGTCTTAAATTTGTTATCGCGAGTCGGATCGAACTTCTCGATGGCGTCCATCAGGCCGATCACACCGCAAGACATCAAGTCATCAAGCTCGATATTTGAAGGCAAGCGTGACGCAATTTTTTGCGCGATGTACTTAACCAAAGGAGCGTATTCGAGAATGATTTCATCTTTGACCTTCGGGTCAACCGTGCTGCGGTAGTCTTTGAGGTTCTTCAGTTTGGTTGTCAGAGATGACATTGGTGCTCCTTGCGACGGGTCTTAATGGACTTCTTGTTCCACTGCCGGACGTACGGAAATATTTCCGGCACCCCATTTTTCGGCGAACTGCTGCACGATCTTGAAGAAATTTTTATGCCACTCAGAACCTTCCTCAGAGAGGAAAAAAGTATCAAATGCCTCGGCAGAAACATCCACTTTGCGCAATCCACCGAGTACGTGAGTCCGGCATCCGAGGAAATTCTCGATGGTCTCGCTCAAGGTCATGACGACTTTTTGGAACTGGCGATCGTTCTGGATCATGTTCACCAACAAGTGGTTCTCTTTGATGCCAAAACGAGTCTGAAGGATTTTTACAAGTGAGTAAGAGTCTGTGATGGAGCTCTTGTCAGGGGTCACCACGATCACGCGATGATCACACCAAGCGTTCAATGTGATGCTGGCGCGATCAAGACCGGCCGGGCAATCTAACAAGACCCAGTCGTACTCATGTTCATGAGCACTGACGATGTCGATGATGATTTCATCAAGAGCGAGTTGGCTCTCGAAAAGGTCGACGCTGCCATTGCATGCTGGCAAAAGATCAAAGCCTTCACGCCGAACAATGCACTCACGGAAATCTTTCTCCGCAGAGAGCAATTTCCAGAATGTGTCGTCGAGTGGAAGACCGAGTTTAATCGCTGTGTTTGAAAGATTCGTATCGCAATCGAGAAGAAGAACGCGGTGGCCTTGGCCTGCGAGTTCTTTCGCCATCCGAAGAGCAACAGAAGTTTTTCCTACGCCGCCTTTACCGCCGGTAATGGAAACTTTCACACATGAAGTGGGCTTTGAGAGACCGATAGCGGGGCGGGCGTTGGGGCGTGGTTGAGTCGTAAACGACATCAGCCAATCACTGGTCTTCTGCATATACCTCCTGTATATCCTCTGTCGCAGCTCCCCCATCCTAGGGAAACGGCTTTAGCTTCAATTCATTCTATCAGTGCAACTGAAATAATCCTGCCATGATCCTTTCTGCCGTAGCGGACTCAACATCATCCGGAACAACGGGACCTGTGCCAAAGAACTTCAACGGAACCTTCGAATGCGCTCTATGGACGTTATAAAGGGCCCCAAAATTGAGACACAAGTCCACATGAGAGATTATAAGTCCGTCGGCCAGATCCTTGTAACGGGAAAGAATTTTACGGTTATAAAGTTCAGCATGAATCGCCGAGATAGTGATAAGCACTTCCACATGGTGGAAGCTGCGGCGAAGAGACTCAATAAATTTCTTAGTCTCATCATGCTGTTTATTAGCCAGGCGCAGGTCGATCAGGGCACTTTTCCCTGCTTCCGTCGCCTTTCTGCAAAGTTGGATAATCTCGGCCTGGTTCTGGGCACGGTGGACTTTTAGACCGAATACCTGAGCGGCAAAGTCTGCCCCACCTTGATGACCCCCATCCGTTGAGTACTGGATCACCTCAACATCTTTTTTGAGGACGGCGATCTTGGTGCTCATGCTGCTTTGACCAGCGGCGGCCTCCGACAACAACACCGTAATGACCGGCTCACTGCCATCAACCGTTGAGAACATTGGCAACGCCACGTTCACAGATTGGGTCATTTCACGGAGAGCAAATTCAAAAACCACATCTGGGTTCTCGAGATCATCTTTTGAGAGTTCGTAAGCGGCCTTACGAAGGAGATCGAGCACCACAGACTCATCGACCTCAAGGGCCTTGAGACTGGTGCGGAGCTGATGGACACCGCGAGCGTCACCATGAGCTGCTGCGATGGCAGCCGGGCCCATTTCGTGGAGTTTCTGCTCGAGAAGTTCAATCTTGTGCTGTTGCGTGCGCAGCTCTTGGCGCAACTCATTCATCATCTCGCGGGCCTCGCGAGAGATGGCTGGAGCTGGGGCCACTTGTGGTTGAACCGGGGCTTCGACTTCGCGCTCACGTGGAGCGGCTGTTTGGCGCGGTTGGGGAGCGGGCTTCGGCGCTGGGGCCTGGCGTACGGGACGAGGCGCCGGGATATGGTCACGGGCGTCGTCGTCCATGTCCATGTCATCATCGTCGCCCAAGAAATCGTCGAGACCTTGCTTTAAGACTTGTGAGGTATTTTTTGCGGCACCGGCGATGTTGGCAGTGCCACGGGTGATCTGGTTCACCACTTTGTTCAGGCCCATGCCGCCGTAGCCAGCCGCTGACTGTCCTGGAGTTTGTGCGTAGTCATCGATCGCTTCTTTGACTGTGTTGGCACCGCGAGAGTAGAAATCACGTTTTTGATCTTCATTAAGCACTTTATCCACCTTGGCTTTTTTCTCGATATTTCTCTCGGAAACGGCCGCCGTGATCTCGATGCGCTTTTTTTTGAAAGCGCCCTTAAGGCCTTTGTTGGTGATGGTTTTGAGAATGATGGCATCGGGACCCAGCTCGGCCTTGACGGCTTTCAGCGCCTCGTCGATGGTGTCTGCCTCAAACTTCTTCACAAACATTCAGTTACAACCTTACGGTTCCAAGCGATCGAATATTAGTTTCCGGACTTAATTCATTATGGCTGACCACAACCAGGTTGGGAATGAACTTTTCAGTCAGGCGTTTGAAGTGGCGACGGATGACCGGTGAACACAGCACCACCATCTTCTCGCCAGCACTGGTCGCTTCTTCAATCTTCTCATTCAAGCTGGCAAGAATGGTTTGCGTAACTTTGGGGTCGAGTGAAAGCTGGTCCCCGCCTTCGCTACGAACAATCGAGCGAGCGATGCTTTCTTCTACTGAGCGGTCGAGTGTGAAGAGAGGAATGTCCCCTTGAGCACCCTTGATTCGTTCAGTGATCTGGCGGTACAACGCCTGACGAACGTACTCGGTCAATGCATCAGCATCTTTGCTGGTTGGCCCGTACTCGCCCAAGCATTCCAAGATCGAACGGAGATCGCGTACCGAGACACCTTCACGCAGCAAGTTCTGCATAACTTTGAGAACCGCACCCAATGGCAAGATGTCGGGGATAAGGTCGGCAACGATCTTCGGGTTCTCTTCTTTGAAATTGTCGAGCAAACGAACCAGCTCTTGGCGGCCGAGGAGCTCTTGCAAGTTGGCCTTCAGCACTTCCGTCAAATGAGTCGCGACGACAGTTGAAAGATCGACCACGGTGTAACCATTGTATTGAGCCTCGTCGCGCAAATCTTCGGTCACCCACAAAGCTGGCAAACCGAAAACAGGTTCCTTGGTTTCGATCCCATCTACGTTGCCGATGACCGTACCTGGATCCATCGCCAAGAAGTGGTCGGGCATCAGTTCGCCTTTAGCGATCTCAACACCCTTCAACTTCACTGAATAGCCACCTGGCTTAAGTTCCAAATTGTCTTTGATTCGTACCGAAGGAATGATCAAACCCCAATCGGTGGCGAACTGTTTGCGCAAATGAGAGATACGCTCGAGGAGATCGCCGTTCTGATCGGCGTCCACCAAACTCACGAGACCATAACCCACTTCGAGTTGAACCAATTCCACCGGCAGCAAGCTCTCGAGAGTTTCGCCCGAACTCTTCTGTTCCTTGACTGCTTCGTTCTTCGCTGTAAGCACTTCGCGTTTCTTGTTTTCTTCGATCTTAAAGCCCATGAAGGCGCTGGCGGCAGCGATGGCGAAGAACGGCAATCCTGGCAAGCCGGGGATCATCGCGAACAATGTGAGTACACCGGCCGTGATGTAGAACGCTTTCGGGTTGACGCCAAACTCTTTGCCGATCTGTTGGCCCAAGGCACTGTCGTTGCTTGAACGAGTGGCGATGATACCAGCAGCCGTCGAGATGATAAGGGCAGGAATCTGCGTGATGAGACCGTCACCGACAGTAAGTAGGGTGAAGGTTTCTGCAGCTTTGGCGAATGGCATATCATACTGGGCCACGCCGATGATGATACCGCCGACGATGTTCACCGCGGTGATCAAGATACCCGCGATCGCTTCCCCTCGAACGAACTTCGAAGCACCGTCCATAGAACCGTGGAAGTCCGCTTCTTGAGCCACTTCAGCGCGACGACGTTTGGCTTCAGTATTATCAATAAGGCCCGCATTCAAATCGGCGTCGATTGCCATTTGTTTACCAGGCATAGCATCCAAGGTGAATCGTGCGCTCACTTCCGCGACGCGACCAGCACCCTTGGTGATAACGATGAAGTTGATGATGACCAAGATGATGAAGATGATGATACCGACGGCATAGTTACCACCGACAACGAACTCGCCAAAGGCCTTGATGATCTCGCCCGCGGCACCCGTGCCGTCATCTTTGGCGTGCAACAAAATGTTACGAGTTGAAGCTACGTTAAGAGAAAGACGCAACAAGGTTGTGACGAGAAGAACTGACGGAAAAGTTGAGAAGTCCAAAGGCTTCTTGGCGTAAACGCTCATCAACATGATGACGACCGACAGGGCCAGTGAGAGTGCTAAAAACACGTCGAGCGCGAGTGGTGGAATAGGCACCACCATCACAACCATGATCAACATCAAACCCATCGCTACTGCGAGGTCTGAATTTTGTGAGAAGACTTTTAGACGCGAAAACAATCCATCCATGGATTATCCCTCTTACTTTAGGGCCTTCTGTTTTCGTTTAAGCTTGTAAACGAAGGCCAGGACTTCAGCGACTGCGCGGTAAAGGTTGCGAGGCACTCCGTGTCCCACTTTCACCGTGTTGTATAACGTTCTCGCCAAGAGCACATTTTCCACGATGGGAATGTTGTTTTCTTGAGCGATCTCTCTAATCCGTAGGGCCACAAGGTCGGCCCCTTTTGCCATCAATTCAGGGGCCACCATGTTGGTCCCGTCATACTTCAATGCTACACTAATATGGGTCGGGTTTGTGACAATTACGTCCGCTTTTTTCACCCCATCCATCATACGTTTTTGCGCCATTTGACGTTGGATCGCGCGGATTTTTTGTTTGATCTCTGGGTTACCGTCTTTCTCTTTGTGTTCTTCCTTGGCCTGTTGTTTGGTCATCATCATTTTCTGACGGTAAGACCACTTTTCCCAACCAAAGTCAGCCAAAGCGACGACGGCAAGACCTAACAAGACCGAGTAGCCGAGCCTAAAGATCAGGTGTTTGCTAAACACTAGGCCTTCAGCAATTTCTGAATGCATGAAGCCCGAGAAGACACCAAGATTGTCTTTCATCACCATGTAGGTGATCCAGATCACCACAGCACATTTGAAGAGACCCTTGAGGACCTCAACCAGTGAGCGCTTTGAGAAGATACGACTAAATCCGCTGATCGGATTGATTCGTTCGAACTTCGCGGTAAGAACTTCTGGCGAGTAGAGAAAACCAATTTGTGCGAACTGGCCCAAGAAGCCTAAGCAGATCGAAGCACCAAAAACCGGTCCAACGCATTTAAGCGACAACCAAGCGGTCTTCTCGATAATTTCGATGAATTCTTTCTCTTGGTAAGCGCGCTGGAAATCGAGGCGTAAGATCCACGCTAAGTACTCACTGAATTCTTCATAAACGAATGCCGAGCACAGGACGACGGTCATGAGAGTGCCGGCCAACAGGATGACTGTATTCAGTTCTTTTGAAGAAGCGACTTCACCCTTTTTACGGGATTCATCTATCCGATATTGACTCGGTTCTTCGGTTTTTTCGCCATCGTCTTGTTCGTCAGCCACTTAGCCCTCAGCGAGCGAAGAATTGGAACCACATGCCCAACTTCTCCACGTACATGTCAAAACTGACCTGAAAGAATTCGTCAGAAACAGCAATGAACAACAGGAGTCCGATTCCAATGTTCACTACGAAAGAAACCATAAGGATGTTCATCTGAGGAATGGCACGAGAGACAATCCCGAAAACCAAGTTCATCAAGATGTTGGCAAAGAGCAAAGGGGCCGCCAGCATGATCGCAGAAGTGAAGATGCCTTTAAACACTTCACCGAAGAACGCATACGATTGTCCCATCTTATCCAGATTCAGTGTGTTGACCGTGTAAAAACTCTCTGTCACGCCTTTGAACATTGGGACGAGAGCCCCTGACGTAAGAATGAGCACGATCATAACCCATTGGATGATCTTCTCGAACGGGCCCGACTGCTGCTGTTGCGTAGGATCGAAGTAACTCACAGACGCAAAGCCAATTTGTTGAGTCAGGATGGTACCGGCAGAGGCAAACAGCGCCATAAAGCTTTTAACAAAGAAACCAATCACCAAGCCGCACATCACATGGACCGCCGTCAAAAGCCAAATGTGCTCATACCCTACGGCATTCACTTCTGCGATGATGGCCGGCGACACCAACGGGTGAAAAGCCCAGGCGATCACAAAACTAGAAAGAATTTTTACAACGTTAGGGATCGCGATGTTATCGAGAAGAGGGAGCTGCATGAGGATAGTAATCCAGCGGCTGAATCCCAACCAGAACGCAACGAACGCAGCGTGGTCGGTGATCGCAACAGACATCATGGGCTATTCACCATCTCCGGGATACGCAAGAAAGTTTCACGGGTGAACTCAGTCATGGTTTCAAGCATCCATGGGCTGAAGAAAACCAAAGCCGCGACAATGATCAAGATCTTAGGAATGAAGGAAAGGGTCTGTTCGTTGATCTGAGTCACTGCTTGGAACAATGAAACCAAGATACCGATGATGAGGGCCCCGGCCAGCATCGGTGCTGCTAGCATGAGAGCGACTTTCATCGCTTGGTTGGTGATCTCTAAGACAGCTTCATTACCCACAATGGATCCTTAGGTATTAAATGATCGCAAGATCGAACCGGTCACCAACTGCCAACCGTCCACCAGGACGAAGAGCAAGAGTTTAAACGGTAAGGACACCAACATCGGTGGAAGCATCATCATACCCATCGCCATCAAGACGCTGGCGACCACCATGTCGAGAACAAGAAATGGAATGTAGAGCAAGAAGCCGATCTGGAAAGCGGTCTTCAATTC
>JBEIPE010000406.1:0-2218 GCA_040377215.1 Halobacteriovoraceae bacterium | reverse complement strand
CCGTCGACATTTTGATTGTGCTTACGGAAGTGCTCCATGATGCGATCAATCTTTTTCGCACCTTCAATGCCTTCAAAATCTAATGAGACGAGAATTTCATGGAAGAAGCCGTATTTTTCCGCAATCTCATCCATGGCATCAACAAGATCCATACCCCGGAGTTTGTAGTGAAGCGCGATCTCACACATGAGGGCCATGGCCGAAACGCCATCTTTATCACGCGAAGAATTGTGAGGCATGTAACCAAAAGACTCTTCTGAGGCAAAAACGAAATTCAGTGGTGATTTTTGTTCTTCCAAGCTGCGGATCAAATCGGCCATCCATTTGAAGCCCGTCAGTGTGGCCATCACCGTGCCGCCGAAACTTTGCACGATGGTGTCTTGCACTGGTGAAGTCACGATGCTTTTTACGACCAAAGGATTTTGCGGAAGCGTACCGATTTTTTGGCGTGTGGTGAAAACGTAGTGCAGGAAGAGGGCCCCGAGTTGGTTCCCGTTAATATAGTAAGGCGTGCCTTTGTGATTGCCGACCACACCGAGACGATCGCCATCGGGATCTGTGCCGAAAACAATATCGGCTTTAGTCGCAAGCATTTCATCCACAGCAAGTTTCAAAGCAGCAGGATCTTCCGGATTAGGGAATTTCACTGTAGGGAAGCTGCCATCGGGTTTGGCCTGCAGGGCAATCGTCTTAATTGCTGTGAAGCCCAGTCTCCGAGAGATGGTCTCGCAAGGAACGAGTCCCGTGCCGTGAAGCGGAGTGAAAACAATTTTCAATTCACTGCCATGGCTGCGGCACATGTTAGTATCAAGGATCACATCTTTCTCAATCATCTGATAGAAGGCTTCGTTGACGCCCATGTCTGTGTCTTGTACGAGCCCTTGCACGCGGGCTTCTGCTAGAGGCATTGAACGAAGTTGTGACCAATCAGTCAGGGCATCGTAAGCCGCAATAATTTCTTTATCCACTGGTGAGACAACTTGCGCGCCGTCATTCCAGAAAACTTTGTAGCCGTTGTACTTCGGAGGATTGTGACTCGCAGTCACCATCACACCGCCCTGGGCTTTATAGTGGCGAATGGCAAATGAGAGCATAGGAGTAGGAGTGAGCTCAGGAAAAATTCTTCCTTTGATACCGTGAGCGGCCATCACGCAAAGAGTTTCTTCAGCGAACTCGCGCGAACCGTGGCGGCAGTCGTAAGACACCACAACGCTCGCGCCCGATTTAAAATGTTTGAGCAAAGTCTGGGCCACGGCCTGAGCGGCCCGTTGAACGGTGTAGCGATTGATACGATTCTCACCCATGCCCAAAATGCCCCGCATGCCGCCGGTACCGAACTCAAGGCCGCGATAGAAGCGCTCATTGAGCTCAACGGATGAGGCGGGAAGTTCTTCTATGAGTTGGAGAATTTCTCGTTGGTGCTCAGGGAGGATCGCTGGATGATGGGCCCAGGCCCGTGCCTTTTGCAGAATTTCAGGAGACATAGATATATCCTTGACGCACAGCTAAAAACATCAGGAAGACTTGTCGAGGACGGCCTTCCTCTCTATATTAAAACCACACTTTAGCATGTCCGGAGTAATCATGGCGAACCCCAAGAAGAAGCACGAAAAAAACCTGCCCGGCGCTTTCTATTGCACTGACCCGGATGATGATGGGGGCGAGGGCTGTATCGCTTGTAACGTTTGTTACTCTGGTGCCCCGGAGTTTTTCGCAGAAGACGATCATGGCAATGCCTACGTTAAAAAACAGCCATCCACGGCGAAAGAAATCGAGCTGTGCCAAGAGCAGATCGACGCCTGCCCGGTGAACTCCATCGGTAAGGATGGCTGATCGTCACGATCGGATTCCTTTTTTTCCGCGCGTTTAGCGATTCACGTTATAATTGAGAAAATCTTTTCCAAGGAGAGGGAATGAATCCATCAATTGTGGAGGTTGGCGCTACCGTTATTTTTGCGCTCGCCATCTTACACACATTTCTCGTGTCTAAATTTGCCGAAATGGCGCACCACTACCCAGAAGGTTCCATGGGAGAAAACATCTTCCACTTCCTCGCTGAAGTTGAAGCGGTGTTCGGTATGTGGGCCGCGATCTTTTTGATCTTCATGGCATCGGTAGAAGGCCTTGGCCGTCCGATCCCTTATCTTGAGAGTTTGAATTTCACTGAGCCTGCGTTTGTTTTCGTCATTATGGCGATGGCGGCGACTCGTCCGGTGAT
>JBEIPE010000247.1:0-4373 GCA_040377215.1 Halobacteriovoraceae bacterium | reverse complement strand
TTTTTGCCCACATTGGCAAATTCCGGCAAGACCAAATCAATCAAGGGCAGCATCACACGTTGGTCCATGGCCGGTAACAAAAATTTCGGACGACTGATTTCTTCAATCTTGTAAACGATGTCGAGAAGATCGCCATAAGGCACCACTTCCGGTGCACCAATTTCAACGATAGTGTGACCGATGACTTGCACTTCCAAAGCGGCCAGCAAGTACGCCATCAAATCGTCCATGGCAATGGGCTGACAAGGGGTCTCTAACCACGGCGCAAAAGGGCGAACCGGCAATCGCTGCGAGAGTGCTTTGATCATTTCGAAACTTGTGGATTGCGCACCTAGAACAATGGACGCACGGAATTCAATAGAGGCCCCGGGAATAAGTCCGAGGATTTCACCCACGAGATGGCGACTCCGCAAGTGAGCTGAGAGATCTTCGTCAGGGCCGAGACCGCCCAGATAAATCACTTTGCGCAGTTTGGCTTTTTGGGCCGCATGCGCGAACTGTGTCGCGCCTTTGGCTTCAAGGAACTCGAAGTCTTCCTCTGCTTCAGCAAGACCGTGCACCAGATAGTAGGCGCAGTCGACGTTCTTGAGGAGCTCTTCGAGATGAGTGGTGGTCGCAAGATCGCCGCGAAAAACTTTGAGATTTTTATGCTGCAACGGCCACTTCTCTGGGGCCCGTGAAAGCGCTTGAACGGAGTGACCCATATCAAGCAATCGCAGCGTAAGCGCTGTCCCGACAAAACCTGTAGCACCTAAAATGGCGATAGTGGCCATACTAGTTTTCCTTAATTGATTGGAGGTGGCGGCCGAAGGCGTTCATGACGATCAAGTGAACCACCGCCTGTGTCCACTTGTAAATAATCCAAGGTAAGGCAGGTCGAAAGTCGTGAATGGCGGCCATCACATGGCGACGCTCCAACACCTCGCGAAACTCGAGACGTCCGCGGCCCTGCTCCCGTGCCAAGAGTCCTCCACGAATATAGAGAAGCTGACGATCAGGAGCGCTACGCTCCACTGACTTATCGAGCAGCAAAAGAGTCAGCTTGGGTGTCACAAAATAAAAGCGACACAAGGTCCCTTCCACCTGCGTACGGATGATGAAAGAAAAAAAGCGCGGCAACCAACGGAAGTATTCATCCGCCACCCAGGCGGCATCTTTGCCAGCGGGTAACACCAGACGCTGAACAGAGCGCACGTGCTTCGGCGCTTTCAACACGACAGGAGTATGAAAGGCGTGCACGTCACCTTCAACTTTATTCACCCAATGTTTCAGTGATTCATCAAACGGCGTTTGCATAAGTTCTGTGCGGGGAAAGCGCGCTTTCTCTCGCACCAGCATGGCGTAACGAAGACTCAACACTAACGGATAGACCAAGGCTTTGGGTGCACCGGTGACGAAGGTGACCCAGAAACGGGACATGTTAAGACTGAAGGCCCCCACAGAAATCATGCGCGGTTTTTTTCCAAGTGACGTCGCCATCGCGCCCATCATTTCCTGATAGGTCATGACCTTCGGACCGCCCACATCCCACACATGCCCTTGCACGCTCTCATCTGTGAGACAACTGTGCAGCACTTTCAACAAGTCATCGAGATCGATCGGCTGTGAAAGTGTGCTGGTCCAACTCGGACAAAGCATCAGCGGCAAGCGCTGAACGAGACGACGAAGAATCGCAAAGGATGAACCACCCTGACCGATCACCATACCCGCGCGCAAAACCGTCACGCGAGGGGCCGCAGATTGTAAACACTGCTCGACTTCGAGGCGACTTTTCAAATGCCAAGAAAGTTGGTTCTGCTCTTTCGGTAAGAGCCCACCGAGATACACCACGTGTTTCACGCCCACTTGGCGAGCGGCACGGGCAAAATTATCAGCCAGAATCAAATCCAAATCGTAGAACGTGCCTTGTACCAACGACGCTGACGGCAACATGGAGTGCACCAAATACACAACTTGGTCACAGCCTTCCATCGCCTGAGCGATATCCTTCAAAGAAAAAATATCGGCCTGGCGCCATTCTAGGCGCTCGTGCCCCACGCTGGGTTGTTGACGTGATAGGGCCACTATCGACAGCTGTGGGTCGGATTGAAGTTTTTTGAGCAACGCTTGCCCAATAAACCCCGAAGCTCCGGCTATTAATGTCTTTCCTTGGAGAATTGTCATTTCCTTAGGATAATAGGTCCATGTCCTTCATGTCATGGCTCCCGAGCGCTTTTAAAGATCTTCTCAAGCATGTTCCCACCATTATATTCGAGGTGGTGTCGTGGAATGCGCTCATGAAGGATGCAGCACTCTTGTCTAAGCGATTACTGACCCGCGAAGGTGCCGATAACGCACGTCAAGGTATCACCCCTCACCTGCCAACGGGGGTCGGCTTTGTGGATTTTGCCCCCTCCCTCCCGACGACGCCTGAGTCGCGCCAAATGTTGGGAGAAAAAATTCTCGCGGTTTATTTCAAACAACTCACCCGTCCCGGGCCGATGTTTCTCGATTTGCGCTTAAGTGGGTTTGGCATTGCCAACAATCAGGTGGCATGGAATCCCACATCTCTTTGGGGAGAATTTTCTCCAGGATTTGTTGAAGGTCTTGGCGATCTCTACGCCGGCTTTTACGGCCTAGACAACGCACGCTTTGAACGAGGTTTAGAAAAGAGCGGACTGATCCAGGCCGACTGGCCTTTGGAAGATCGTCAACGCATGGCCACACTGTTCCGTGCTCACTTCGGGCAAGCGCTGGACGCTCCCATGAAATTTCGCTTGGCCACTTTTCAGCAATCTTTTCAGGCCGTGTTTACTTTTTTGCTCGAAAAGAAAGTTCATCTCACGACGGATTTTCTACTTTTAGGCGTCATGCTCGTGACTTTGTATCTTTCTCTGGAAGAACTCGGTGGCGAATACCCTGTGGCCGCGATCTACAAGGCCCAGGCCACATGAAACTGCTCCTGCTTCTCCTTTTACTGAGTGCTTGCGCTCATATTCCTAGTGCGAAAGTAGAGCACTACATCGGCGAGATCACTCTCAATATTCCGGGTGGCAAAAAACCCTTTGGCAAAATGCCCATGGTGGCACGGATTACCAAGGACCCTGATGCTGGTTTGATCATGGAAGAGTATGTGCTGCCAGGTCGCACCCCAGGGTCCGCCGCTCGCGAAATCGTGACTAACTACACGGCGACTGATGAGTTTGGTGTCTACACAGTGCAAGACAATCTCAAAAGCTTCCAAGGCATCGTGCGCTTCACTGGAACCCCCTGGCATTGGGAAGAGTGGACGACGGACATTCGCATGAAAGACAAGGCGATCGTCAAAGGTCTGGCACTCAAGGAAGATGGCGAGATTCGTACGCGCAAAATTGTCTACAGCAGCAAAGGCAAACCGCTTTTCATTCAACGCGAACACCTGCGTCCGGCCACTGCCAATGAATACAAAAAATTCCGCCGACAAATTGTGCAAAGAAAACTAAAATATAAACAATGAAGTCTTCTATTCTCTTTGTTCTTGCCGTCATGGCGACCAAAGCCTGGGCCTGTCCTAATCTCGCGGGCTATTATTTCGCCTGTCGTACGACCACGGGGCAACAACCCGGCCTTGAAGATGTGAGCATCACGCAATCTTTCCAGAATCGCACAACGCTCTATCGCCTCAGTGCCATCAATCAAGAAACTCAAGAGCGCGAGGAACAGTTCATTCTCGCCGATGGCCGTCTTTACACCCAAACTCATGGCAATGTGCTGACACAAACCAGTGCCAGCTGCCAGCAAAACGTTCTCGTGCTAAGCCAAAACGTATTTGTGAATCAGATGCTCGTGAGCAGCATCACCACACGCGCCTCGAAGCCCGGTGGCGTTCTGCGTTTGGCTAACTCCGGTCAAGTGATGGGACGGCCGGTGGTTGATAACTTGATCTGCGAATAAGTAAGTAGAGCCCCAAGAGCACCAACACGCTTGCGCCCAAGAAAATCGGCGTGACCGCTTCTTGAAAAAACAGCGAACCCAAAATAACTGCAATCACCGGATTCACTAAAGCGTAAGTGCTCACCAAGTGCGGGGCCACGTTGCGACTCAACCAAGCGTAGGCGGTGAAAGCGATCACTGAGCCAAAAATCACCAGATAAAAGAAGGCCCATACGGAGGCGGCGTGAATTCCCTGCCAATCGATGGCCCAAGGTTTCTCAATGACGAGGCTGAGGACCGCCGTGACGGCAGCCCCCGAACACATTTGCAAAGCAGAATAGCGGAACATACTTTTGATTCCGGTCGTGCGTCTCTGAATCAAGGTGCCGAAGGCCCACATAATGCTCGAGCAAAACAGCATCAGAATACCAAACCGCCCGTAACCCGTGACGGCCGGAACTGCATCACTGGTGGCGATCAAA
>JBEIPE010000423.1:0-2030 GCA_040377215.1 Halobacteriovoraceae bacterium | reverse complement strand
CGTGACGAAGTTATAAATGCCACCCTTGCCCGTCTTGTCGCCGGCAAACCAGTTCTGCACGGTAGAGTACTTAATCTCCGCATCATCCAGGGTAATGAGCTCAACGATGGCTGCGTGCAACTGGTTCTCATCACGCTGAGGCGCCGTGCAACCCTCGAGGTAATTCACATACGACCCCTTATCCGCAATGATGAGCGTGCGTTCAAACTGGCCCGTGTCTTTGGCGTTGATGCGGAAATAGGTCGAGAGATCCAACGGACAGGTCACACCTGGTGGGATGTACACAAAGGAGCCGTCAGAAAACACCGCGCAGTTAAGAGCGGCGTAATAGTTATCAGCGGCCGGGACAACGGTACCGAGGTACTTTTTGACCAGATCAGGATACTTCTGCACGGCCTCTGAAATAGAACAGAAGATCACGCCGACTTTTTCCAGGTCTTCTTGGTGAGTCGTTCCCACTGAAACGGAATCAAACACCGCATCCACCGCCACTCCCATCAGGCGTTTCTGCTCCGTGAGGGGGATGCCGAGTTTCTCAAAGGTCTCTAGCAATTCTGGATCAATCTCTTCCAGGCTATCGACGGTCTTTTTTGATTTAGGTTTGGCGTAATAGGTCAGCGCTTGGAAGTCGATGGGTGGTACTTCGCAGTACTGCCACTGAGGATGTTCCATCTTCTGCCACTGACGCAGGCCCTTGAGGCGGAACTCTAAGAGCCATTCTGGTTCATTCTTGCGCGAAGATAAGAGGCGCACGATTTCTTCGTTCACACCCTTAGGAAAGTCTTCCGTCTCGATGTCCGTGACGAAGCCGTACTTGTAGTCTTCTTTCATTTTCTCTTCAGCTTTCACGCGTGCTCCTTAAGCGCAGCTTTTTCATTCAAAAGCTCTTGCACTGAAAGAGACGAAAAAATACTGACGACGTAATCATTCAGGCGTTTGATCGGTTGAGAAATATTGCATGAGCCGAGGAGCTCGCACGGGCCTTCATGGCAATCCAAGGTGAACTTTTTGTCTTCGATGATTTCCGCCAATGTGAGGTAGCTCAATTCGGAGAGATCTTGCTGAAGGTAGTAGCCGCCCTTCACGCCTTTAACAGAAACCAGAATGCCCGCGAGGTTCAACTGCTGCATGACTTTTGCCGTGGTATCGAAAGGTGTTTTGAAGCGATCACACACTTCACGAGCTGTGGTGAGATCCTGAGTGGAGCGCTCACTCATGAGCTTGAGCACCATGAGGGCGTACTCGACTTTGCGATTGATCTTAATCATGGGTTGACCTTTAAATAGGCTAAATAAAGCCTTATTTTGGATTCAACCTCAGATTACCTTAAAGAAGGCTAAAGTTCACGTATTTTTAACTCTTTGATTTTCTTTAATTAAGACAGGAGCGTCTAGCTCGTCATGAAATAGTAGGTCAGGGCCAAAACAATCGCCACGCCGGCGAAAATGAGGGGCTTTGGAACATCAGACGTGGTGCTTACGTCACGATCACCTGGCTTAGAGTTCAGGCCGCGGCGACTAATTTTGCGAGTTTTGTCCTTGGGAAGATCCAAGGTGATGTTGATGTCCGGCGTATTGTTGGAATTAAGAGTGACTCTTTCTTCTTTTATGATCGCTTGGCCTGGATCAATCACCACACGAGGAATAGACCCGATGCTGAGCGTGAGATAGGTCGAGTAGGGAATCGCCATATTGATAGGCAGGCGCTCTTCATCAATTTGCACACCATTGGTGCTGGCGAGATCAGTGATGAGAATTTCACCCTTAGGTGTCACATCGATGCGGCAGTGCTGGCGTGAGATACCTTCAGTCTTGATGACCACATCACAAGAAGAACCGCGGCCAACCAGAACGGATGATTTCAGAACTTCGAATTCCAGGATGCCCTGATCCGTCGTGTGAAAAGTAAGCTTCATGTATTCAGCTTAACATCTTTTTCTACATTTTCGAGGGCGCAGGAATTCCCAGCAAATTTAACCCCTGCTCAAGAATGCGCGAGCAAGCGATCGCCAATTCAAGGCGTGCTTCTTT
>JBEIPE010000132.1:0-7813 GCA_040377215.1 Halobacteriovoraceae bacterium | reverse complement strand
GTAACGGAAGTTTTTGTTCTCAATTTTCTCGAGTTTTTTAACTAAGTGAAAGCTGCGCTTGAAGCGATGATCGAGGCCAACAAAACTAGCTTCGGGATTGTTCTCACACCACTCCAGCATGAATTCGCCGTAGCCGGTGCCGATCTCTACGCTGAGTGGCCGTTCGTTGCCGAAAAGTTTTTTCCAAGCACCTTTGTGCGCCTCAGCTTCTTCATCTCGTAAAACGAAAGCATCAAAAGCCTTCAACTTATCGTCGTAGGGATTTTTGCGTCCGTACTTGTTGAAGTCAGCACGATAGATGTGGTTTTCAGACATGGAGGACTTGATTGTCATAAGGGGGAGTTATTTAGCAGGGCAGCAGGGAAAAGAAAAGCCCTCTCCTTGCGGAGAGGGCCGTTTTCAGACTATTAGCCGATCAATTTCAAAGCGTTCTGGCCGTTCATGTTGGCCTGAGCGAGAACCGAAGTACCAGCAGACTGCAAGATCGAGTTTGTAGCACTCTTAGCTGTTTCTTCTGCATAGTCCACATCACGAATACGAGAGTTAGCAGCTGACATGTTCTCTTGAGACACTTGCAAGCTGTTGCTCGCTGAGCCCAAGCGGTTCTGTAAAGCTCCCAAGAAAGCACGTTGACCCGATACTTTTTCAATCGCTGCGTCTACGCTGGCCAAGCTTGATTGTGCGCCTTCTTTTGACGACACTTCCAAACCTTCCACACCCAATTCACCGATCGAAGCATTCACCTGACTTGCTTCAAAAGAGATCTGGCTGTTCTCGTCACCCTTTGTACCAACTTGGAAGTCATACTTCTCGCCCGACCCGTCAATCAGCTTGCGACCGTTGAACTCTGTCGACTTCGAAATACGATCCATTTCCTGGACCAAGTTTTGGTATTCCATATTCGTAAAGCCACGCTCAGTATCACTCACAGTGTCTGACGCTGATTGGATGGCCAATTCGCGGAGACGAGTCAGGATATTTTGCGTTTCGTTCAAACCACCTTCTGCTACCTGAACCATTGAGATACCGTCGTTGGCGTTACGGTCAGCTTGTTTTGAAGAGCGGATTTCCGCTTTCAACTTTTCGCTAATCGCCATACCTGCGGCGTCATCTGCAGCTTTAGTAATCCGAGTACCAGAGCTGAGTTTCGCGAGCGAAGACTCTTGAGCTTTGTTCGTTTTGCTAATGCTGTTCTGAGCTGAAATCGATGCAACGTTCGTGTTAATTCTGAAACCCATAGACCTATCCTCCAGTTAAAACCATTCAAACCTCCGTGATGATCGCGATTGTTCAAGTCGCGTGGGCTCCATGCCCTTCTTGATTAATTGACTTCATCACCATGATGAAGCCGTTGTTGACCAAGCAGATCGGTTTGGATTGAAAAAAACCTGAGGAAAATTTTACCGGAACTTGATAAAAGTTCTTCGTAAAAACAAGAGTGAAATGGTCGAGTATTTGTAAGTAGTGGAAGGGAGAGAAGAACTCTCTCCCTTCTGAGAAAAACTTATTTGTAATCGTTTACGGTTTTGATCACGAAATCGACTTCTTCCTGCTTCATGTAAGCAAAACACGGAAGATTGATGACTGATTTTGCGATCCAATCAGCATGACCGTGAGAAATTTTTCCACCGATGTGGCCATTAGCACCTGGTTGTTCACTCATGGCACCTGGATACACAGTGCCGTAACCAATTTCATGCTTCTTCAAGTACTCAATGAAAGCAGGGCGTGTCGCTGGATCCATCACTGCGACTGAAAGATAGCCGTTCTCCCACACATTGCTCGCAGGAGCGATGAATTTGAGAGCAGGATTTTTGATTTCTTTGCGATAGCGCTCACAGGTTTGGCGACGGCTCGCGAGTTTTGCATCGAGATGTTTCAGTGATTCAAGCATGAACATCGCTTCGTAAGCACCGAGGCGTGAGTTCCAACCGATCATGCCGTGATCATAGTGACCTGTGCGGCCGTGGTTGATAAGGATCTGACAGTCTTTGGCGACTTGGGCTTCTTTGAAGAATACACCGCCAGCGTCTCCACTCGCGCCGAGAACTTTAGCTGGGTAGAAGCTTGTGGTGGCTGCTGCTGCACCCGCAATCAAACTCTCGCCGTTAAGTTTTGTTCCGATGGCCTGAGCGCAGTCTTCGATCAAGATGACGTTGCTGTCTTTGCACAGTTTGCGAATTTCAACAGTCTCAGGGCAGGCCCATCCATAGAGGTGAACCAAGATGAGCGCTTGCGGTTTGAATTTCTCAATGCCTTCTTTCACAGAAGCCACAGTGAGGTGAAGTGTTTCGCGAGAGACATCGAGCGTGTAGGGAATCGCTCCCACGTTGACGACTGATTCGAAAGTCGCCCAGAAAGTCATGTCGGGGAGAAGAACTTTATCGTTCTTCTTCACACCTGCAGCACGAAGTGCGAGTTGAATCGCATCAGTGCCGTTGGCGCAACCGAGTGCGAAAGCCGTTTTTGTATAATCTTTTAGCGCAGTTTCAAATTGTCCAACAACAGGACCGCCAACGAAGTGGCCGTTCTTGATGAGCTCGGCTGCTTTTTGGGTAACGGTTTCATAGAAGCCGTTTTCGAAACGCAAAATGTCGATGAAGGGAACTTTCATGATGGATCCTCTCTTTGAAACGCCAGTTTACCCGGAATTTGAGAGGAGGGAAAAGAATTTACTTAGACTTCTGACGCAGCCATTGCTCCAAAATATGAACTGCCTTGCGCAGCATACGTGGGTCACTTTCGAGAAGACCGTTGATTTTCTTAGTGAGATCATCAACGGCCTTCTTTTCAGGAGAAGGCGAAGTCCCGTACAGCCCCTGGTAGCGGGGCGCGGGTTTCTTTAAAGCAGACATCGCGAACTAGACGGCTACGTCAGCGCGGCGCTGTTTGTTACCAATCACGCGATCCATGTGCTCTTCGATGATTTGGTAGAGTTCGAGTTTAGTTGTTTTTGGATCCATGCCCTCTGGCATAACAGAGTAAACCATCTCGCCATTGGCTTCAGTGAAGATGAACCAAGTGTTCCCGACTTTTTGGAACAAAACGTCTTTGTGAACAGTTGATGATTTTTTGCTGTTAGTTTTAGTGCTCATGAATTCTCCTCCTGAGAAGCGTGACGAACGTCCTGTCCGTCTTGCATCTTACTTTTCGTCGGCGTGCGTCCAAACTTTAGACATTTTTTTCAGCTGGTGAAAAAAATTTGCACTAAGCCTGACAAAACTAGTAGGTCGATTGGAATCCTACTATCCCTGCAAAGGTGAAAGTTGCGTTTGGATTGAAGGTATCAGACTTGCTTCCGCCCCACCATTCCCGGCGATTGGTGGAAGTTTTCGCCTGCATGCGCATAGGACTTTCGAGCTCGCCCCAGAGACCTAAGACCAGGTCCAGTTCGCCGATGACTCTTAAACGCTGCCATTGAGCGCCCATGCGTCCACCGAAGTTCCAGCCCCAGAAGTTACGGTTCTCCTCCACGCCATCTTCGGATTGAGCGATGCTTGCCTGACTATAAGGGTAAGCTATGAGTGCGCCTGTGAGGGTGATTCTTTGTTTGTCGGTACGCCAGGCATCCATGGTCATCAGACCACCCGCCCCAAGGCGAGTCCAGCGCTCTTCAGCGCGGCGAGTTTCCAGAGTGTAACGACTCATACTGGTTCTGACCGTGAACATGCCACCGCCGTACCAACGGCCTGCCTCATCAACTTTCAGGCGACGAGTGAGCTGGCCGTGAACTTCATACTGATTGCCGACGGCTTCAGCTTTGATTTTCTCATTGTAGGGGTAGGTCCGAATATAGGGAGAGCCCAATGACAACGCGAGACTGCCGCGCAAGAGCTCATCACGAACGATGGGGTAAGTATCGGGAAGTGGTTCTAGCAGACGATAGTCAGTAGGGTCTGGGTAAGGATCTTTTTGGGCGTGCTCGCGTTGGTCCTCGTAAAAGATATGGACGTGCTCACGCAACATCCACGCATCACGGCCTTGCTTGTCTTTGGTGAGAATGAAATCCATGCCGTCATGATAGTCAGCGATGTCTTTTGAGATCGGCATCGGATCATCTTCGGCCAATTTCTTTTTGTAAGCAGCATCATTCCACGGCACATCAGAGAATTTACGACGATCTACTACAACAGCAGGGTGGATGTAGATGCGCTGACCTTTGCGGGTGTACTGAACCACATCTGAAGAAATATCTGGGCGGCGGAACATAGGAGCTTCCAGTACAACGATCATGCCTTCAGCAGCCCAAAGATTTGTGGTGAGAATAATGAGAACAAAAAAGAACTTCACCATGCAAACCCCTGAGTGAGGTGGAGTGCGACGACATCATTGGTGGATGAGCTTGAATCTTGCGCTACAAAATTAGATTGTTCGCGTAGTTTGGGCCAGTCACGTTGCCATGAAATGCCCCAGGCCCATTCACCGATGGCATTCTTGTAGGGACGTTCCCAACCCACATTCGTTGAGGTGGTGCGGATGGGGATGTCTTTGCGATTTCCGGCGCTGCTGACAGATAAAACGCCAATCGGGCCGGTGAGAAATTCGCCATAAACGCGCCAGGGAAATCCACCCCAGTCCACGCTGCGCGTCTTCATGACTAGGCCAATAGAGTAGTTGCGATAGGTGGCTTCACCGAAGCGCAAATTATGCTGGGCCCCTTCAAACTGGAGACTTCCCCCAACTTGAAATTTCCCAGGGAAATCGGCCAACCAGCGTCCACCGACTTTGTAACCCGTCGAGCGTGCAGCTTGGGTATCGTTCAGAATATCGGCGGTCCAATCAGAAGAAGTCCGGCCTAATGACAAAGAAAACTCTGGTCGCCAGATAAGATCGCGATCGTAAGGTGAAATGTTTTTGTGTTCGAACACTGGCAGATAACGGCGAGGTTCTTCATACATGGAGATTTCGGGGCGCACATCTTCAGTGTACTGCATATGTACACGACGAGTGATTTCACCTTTTTTATCGACGATGTAGAAAAAGCCATGGTCGTCGGCCTGGGAATGCACATCCACAATCATGCGCTCATAAATACTCTGCACTTCCGTGGTGCGAAGATCTTGAATGCTGCCTTTACGACGAAGGGCTTTTTGAATGATGGGACTTTGTTGAACATCATTCATTGAAATCGGTTGCGGAATGTTCAGGCGAAAAGGCTTCACACTCGGTTCTTCACCAAAACGTGGTGGCGGTAAGAATTTGCGTTCGACTTCTTTGAGCGCCTTACTATCCGGCTCTTGTGCCAGGGCCATACCGCTCAAAAGAAGAAGCCACATCATGCGCCCATCCTGCGCAACAGGCCTACGCACTTCATGAGGGCTTCGTTGTTGGATGGCCACTCCAGGGTTTGCATGGAGATGTCAGAGATTTTTTCCCAACGCCAGTCTTCGTGTTCATGGGCATCAATGGTGGGCTTCCACTGTTTGTCGGCCACAATCAAAAATGAGTGTTCTTCGCATTTTTGTTTACGGCGATCTTGGAAGTGATAAACCAGGCCCAGCTCTTGTAGATCAACGATGAGTTCAATTTCCAAAGCGCTTTCTTCGCGTGCTTCACGTAAAGCGGCTTCTTCGAATGTCTCACCTTTTTCCACATGGCCGGTGACGTTTTGCCAAAAATGACCACGTTCTTTATTGGTTTTGAAAATAAGAAAGCTCCACTCCCCAGAGGGTGCGGGCGCAGCAATCACAACTTGGACTTTTTTCGTTACCATGATGATGTTTAAATGATGCCTGAACCACTGCGAAACTCCAACTAAGAGTTCCAAATTGCGTCACAGCGCGGGATTTGATAGGGTGCCCCCACATGGAAAACATGAATCAAATCATTTTTACGATTGCTCAATCTCTCCCGGGCTTTTTGCTCGCCATTGTGGCCCACGAAGCGGCCCACGCTTGGATGGCACTGAAGTTCGGAGATCGCACGGCCCAGGCCGCTGGTCGCTTGACCCTCAATCCTGCGGCTCACTACGATCCGTGGGGCACGGTTTTGTTTCCGCTCCTCTCGGCGGTGACGGGTTTTGCCGTCATCGGTTGGGCCAAGCCGGTTCCTATCGATATCCGCAATTTTCGTGAGATGAGAAAAGGGATTTTCTGGGTGAGTTTCGCTGGTCCCTTGGCGAATATCATTCTGGGAACAGTGTCAGCATTCGCTGTGGCCCTCATTGCTACGCAAGTTTCTCCCGATTTTGCGTACTACACCGTGCTCATTGCGATGTTGAAGTACTCAGTCTTCATTAATTTTATTTTGGCAGGCTTCAACTTGATTCCGCTGCCGCCTCTGGATGGCTCGAAAATGGTTTCGGCGTTCTTGAAAGGTCCGACTTTGTACAAGTACGAGTCGCTGGCGGCCTACACGCCGATGATCTTTATGGGCACGTTGTTGCTGTCATTTGTGGGAATCCACACTATCGGTTATTTACTTATGCCGGCCCAATGGGCCGGGCAGTACCTGATATTCGCGTTTTATCAGCTCATGGGCTGAGGTAACGCGCAGCGAGTAACTGAAAGATTTAATCAGATTTCAGATGCTCCTGGGAATGACATACTGACCGCCGGCAGCAAGATGCTTCCGACACACACACCGCCTAAAGGATCACGTTAGTGATTCTTGGGTTTTAGTTTTCGAGGGACTTCAATGTCAGAGACCGAGATTTTGGTCCGGATCGATCAATTCGATGGGCCACTAGCACTCCTCCTTCATTTGATTCAACGTGAAGAAGTCACCATCCGTGACTTGGACGTTAATAACATCACATCTCAGTATCTCGATTACCTGCAGAAGATGCAGGATCTCAATTTTGATGTCGCTGGTGAATACCTGTTCATGGCGTCGACGCTTTTGTGGCTCAAGAGCCAGACTGCAGTTGATGAGTCAGAACAAAACACCCTGAAATTCACTGCTGGCGACGACGGCATTCAGATCACCACCCGTGGAGAGTTGATTCGCCGTCTGGAAGAACTCGAGCGCTTCCAAGCTTTGGGTCAGCGTCTGTGGGCCTTGCCGAAAAAAGGTCACGAAGTTTTTGTTAAACCGAAAGTTGATCGCAAAGCGGTTGAGAACAGCATTCTCACGCCGATCGATTTGCAAGTTTTGACCGCTACTATGATGGATCTCATCCGTCGTGAAAAACGTAAGTACACTGTGGTGAAGCGCGATCGTCTCTCGATCAAAGAAAAACTAATTTTCTTGAAAGAGAACCTAAAGACGGGCGAGACCACTCAGTTTGATACGCTTCTAGCGACCGGCGCTGAAGCCAGCATCATCGATAAAGTCATCACATTCATTTCTTTGCTCGAGCTCGCTCGTTTGAAGAAATTGCAAGTTTACCAAAACGAAGCCATGGGCACGATCTACGTGGAAGTCAAAGAAGACCTGTCTTCATTTGATGTGAACACGGCCGATGGATTTGAGCCTGAAGACGAACAAAACAAACCTCAATCGCCTGCTCCCATTGCTCATGTGGAAGTAGCTGCGACTTTGCATTGATCCTGGAGATCGCTATGACCGAGATTAATTATTCGTGGGACCTCACTGCTGAAGCTGAACTCGAGAGCGCCTTGAATGCCGCTTCGTCTTTGGATTTAGACAACACCACTGAATCGACTGAAGCTCCTGTCTTCGCTCTTGAACTCGGCCACTTCGACGAGAAAGAGCACGAAGACATGATGTGGCAGGCGCGCACGGGTTTGAACGCTGACACACTTTGTGGTGCTGTTGAAACTTTGATCTTCATGTCAGACCGTCCGGTATCATTGCAAAAAATTAAAGCGCAGATCGACGAAGAATTGCCGTTGCGTGTGCTTCACGAATC
>JBEIPE010000307.1:0-3467 GCA_040377215.1 Halobacteriovoraceae bacterium | reverse complement strand
TTTCCTGATACGCACTTTCTTTACAACCTGAGTCAAACCCCCTATCTTCGTCCTTTAAGGACTATTTATGGCCATTCTTCCTCGCTGCACGTTCGCGATTATTTCCCACCCGGATGCGGGTAAAACCACCATGACTGAGAAACTTCTCTGGTTCGGTGGCGTCGTGCGCGAAGCCGGCATGGTGAAATCAAAATCTGGCGACTACGCGAAATCTGACTGGATGGAGCTCGAAAAGCAACGTGGCATCTCGATTACTTCATCGGTGATGAGTTTTGAGTACAACAACCGTGCTCTTCACTTGCTGGATACCCCTGGCCACAAAGACTTCTCGGAAGATACTTACCGCACACTCACGGCCGTTGAGTCTGTGCTGATGATGATCGACTCCGCGAAAGGCGTGGAAGAACGAACCATCAAGTTGATGGAAGTTTGTCGTATGCGTGCGACTCCGATCGTCACGTTCATGAATAAATTCGACCGCGAAGCGCTCGATCCTTTCCAGCTCATCGACGACGTCGAAAAAATCCTCGGCATTCAGTGCGTACCGATGACCTGGCCGGTGGGTTCAGGGATCGACTTCCGCGGCGTCTACGACTTCCAGACGAAGTCTATTTTATCGTTTAAAGATGCCCGCGATCCTTTTGCGCCGACTTTCATCGACGCTTCTGATCTCGATGCGCCTCATATCAAAGAATTTCTTGGCGAGCGCATCTTGAAGCAGTTCCGCGAAGAGCTCGAGATGACGACCATCATGCCTGACTTCGATGTGGAGATGTATCTCGCTGGTAAGATGAGCCCAGTGTTTTTCGGCTCAGCCTTGAAAAACTTCGGTGTGAAAGAGACCCTCGACAAAATCACAGAAGTGGCCCCAACTCCACGTCCACGTGAAGCAGTCCTCGCCCCCTATGATTCAAGTGCCAACAAAGTCACCATCACTCCTGACGATCCAGAATTCACTGCCTTTATCTTTAAGATTCAAGCGAACATGGATCCCAAGCATCGCGACCGTATTACTTTCATGCGTGTGTGTTCAGGGAAATTCACCCGCGGTGATAAAATCTATCATGTGCGTACAGGCAAAGAGATGCGTGTCGCCACTCCGCTGATGTTCCAAGCACGCGATCGTGAAATCGTGGAAGATGCTTATCCAGGGGATATCATCGGTTTGCACGATACCGGCAAATACCAGATCGGCGATACATTCAGCATGGGCAAAAAGCTCATCCGCTACACGGGCATTCCAAACTTTGCGCCTGAACTCTTCATGCGCGTGATGTGCAAAGATCCGATGAAGGCCAAACACCTTGAAAAAGGTTTGGCACAACTTTCAGAGGAAGGCGCCACGCAGCTCTTCATCCGCAGAACCGCTAACGAAAAAATGCTCGGCGCTGTCGGTGCCCTTCAGTTTGAAGTTGTGAAGTTCCGCTTGATGGATGAGTACGGCATTGATGCGACTTATGAGAGTGTCGCTTGGCAGGGTGTGCGCTGGCTCAAGTTTGTCGACGAAGAAGCCAAGAGTGACTTCGTCTCAAACTACAACTCATTCATCATGCATGATCGCGAAGATCGAGTGTGCTTTGCTGTTCGCACTGAATGGGATTTGAAGCTCGCCCAAGAGAAGAACCCGAAAGTGCAATTCTACAAGAACTCAGACTACGTCGATTAGCGCTGAAGGCTTTTGAGCGTGTCACGCCATGAGGATTCAGGGACTGCCACGTTGTTGCAGTCACGCTTGTTAAAGACGGGACATTGCACCCCGTGACGAATCTCGGCCACGGTAATTCCCACCACTGTCCATTTGCCATTGACCTCTTTCAAGAGCGGCCCACCTGAACTACCACGTCCGGTTGGGACATCGTGAAAGATCAACCCTTGAACATCAAAGCCTTTGCCATGGCCACGGGTTTTATTATTCAAGAGCGAGATGCCGTAATTCTTTGCGATGGGATGAGTGACGTCATAACCAGGGACACGCAAAATCGCTCTATGCATTTCAACGGCCCCAAGAGTTCCGGTGGGTAAAAAACCTGTGGTGCTGCCGAGAGCTTTTTTAAGTTTCAAGATCGCCCAGTCTTGCAGTCCATTGGGTGCCGCCGCGGGATCAACGACAAAACTTTCAACTTCACTGGTTTCACCGACGCTCGCGCCATACTGATAGTGTGAATGAAAGCGCACATGAGTCGCCGGGATGAGTGCAAGATTGCGCATGAGACAGTGAGCGGCCGTGAGCACCAGATCAGGGCCGACCAAAACACCAGTACAGACCTGGCCATCAAAGCCTTCAATCAAGCCCACGGCCGAATAAGGAAGCCCTGTAGGTGATTTCACCAGCACGCGCGAGTCTGCCCCGATCACCATGGCAGACACCATGCTAGGCACTAGCATCAATAAAACGAGGAGCTTTAACATGTTAGGGATAATAACCCGCCCCCAGAATCGGGGGCGGGTGAGAGTAAAACTTATAGAGCTTAGAACTGGTAAAGCGCGCCTACAGAGCCTTTCCAGCCCTTGAAATCACGAACTTCGTCTTTATCGCCAGCTGTTTCGATGTCGTAGCCCTTAGACCAGAAGCCGCCCATCGCCGCGTAAACAACAAGAGTGTCGTTGATCGGACTTGCGAGGAACTTAACGCCTACGTCGGCAACCCAGTTAGGGTCATACTCTGAGTCGTCAGTTGCAGAATCATCAGACTCAACATCGTAGCCACCTACGCGTGTGATACCGGCATGTGCGCGAAAGTCCAACCATGGGAGCATGTTTTCTTGGAAAGCATAGGCCACTTCGATGTCGAAGCTAGCATCTTTCGTGAGTTTTTCGTCTTCAAGCTTGGCTTCGGCTTCACCCAAGAGAGTGAGATTCACTTCGAAGTTCCAGTGAGAGGTGCCGTTTTTCTGGCCAAGACGAGCGCCGACTTTGTAAGCAGCGCCACCGTAAGCGGCGGTGTACTCAGTGTCGTTGTCGCTGGTTTCGCGGTCGAACAAGTCAGGTAAGTAAGC
This sequence comes from Halobacteriovoraceae bacterium, assembly GCA_040377215.1. Lineage (GTDB taxonomy): Bacteria > Bdellovibrionota > Bacteriovoracia > Bacteriovoracales > Bacteriovoracaceae > UBA6144. The sequence continues at coordinate 471 of JBEIPE010000307.1, read as the reverse complement.
GGCGCGGATATCAAGATTGTACGTGGCAGCAGCTTGATCCATCACGCGGAAAGTTGCTTTAAGTGATGGGTTCAGTGAGCCGAGAGTATCTACGCTATCGCCGCCTTTGATTTTATCTTCGCCAGCAAGCTGGTGCTCATACTGAACACCCAAGTAAAGAGCATCAGTCAAACCAAAGCCCAATTCCTGAGAAAGGATCGTGTTGTGAGTCGTGACCTGAGTTTCGGCCTTATTAATGTTGTACTCAGAGCCTTCAAAGTTGAAAGCCGTTTCACCGTAAAGTGTGCCAGCGTTCGGAAGGTACATAAGGTCGACCAACTGGCGATCAGCGGCCTGTGCCAACGATCCAACCAACAAAAATGCTAACAACAAAAAGCGCATGGCAACTCCCTAGTTACGATTAAGACAGTTCAAGTCTTCGAATGATTGTTTAAGACGTTTTACAAAACTTTCCTCGCCATGACGGAGCCA
>JBEIPE010000291.1:0-3615 GCA_040377215.1 Halobacteriovoraceae bacterium | reverse complement strand
GACCACCAGGGGCTTTGCAATAGAGGCGGTTTCCATCAATTCATTCAAGACCCATTGGCCCTGACGTTTTTTCTTCAAATCCATATTGGATACGGCCAGGATTCGCCCGGTCGAAGGTTCGGCCACAATGATGAATCCGGCCGTGGCCTTCATTTTCTTTAACGAGCGGGCCAGCACATCATCTGCAATCTTCTGCACATCTTTATCAACCTCAACCACACCCGGATTGATGCTGCCTCTGACGAGCTTTTCAGCTGCGATAGCGGCAGTGAGAGACACGACAACCATCACACTTCCGGCAGCGATGGCGATCCAATTTCTTCGGTACGATTTTTCTTCCGTGATCATTTCGATTCTCCTCATAAGAAACTTTTTGAAATAATTTGAGTCCTTGATGATCGCAGCCATGGATGTTGTACCTACATACATTTCGCGATGCTCGAGTGCTGCCTCTGCCACTCTTAAAAGGCAACTGCCGTAATCCTGTGATGAAATCTTCTTCTGGCCGGTCAAAGATTCGTCACAAGAGAACTCTTGGTATTCAGTGATGATGTTTTTCCACAAATACATCGCAGGATTAAAAAAGAAGAAACAGCTGAGGCCTTCCATGAGCATGGTCCACCAGGTGTCTCCCTGCCTGTGATGTTGCATTTCGTGCTTGATAGCGAGGTCGAGGTCTTTTTTGTCTAAGAGGAGTGACTCCGGAATCACGATCCACATCCCGCGATTGAGCCAGACCGAGAAAGGGACGAAGACTTCTCCTGAAGCCACAATTTTGATGCGACCATTCTGGCGAAGAGGTGCCGCCGCATACAGGATGCGCTTCACTTTCATGTAGTTCATGGCGAAACGAACCAGGAAGTAGCCACATCCCAAAACCCAAAGCCACAAAAGAATCAAACTATAGTTGGGAGTGAATTCAATTTCACGAACAGTTGGAATGACCGCAACCGGGGCGGGGGAGATCTTTTTAACGGTGAGAGGGGCCACCATTCCCTCTGAATAGGCCTGGAAAGTTGCCGACTGAACGCCGCTCATTGATTTCGATGGAACAGCTTTCAATAAGAGAGGGACGGCCAAAGCCGCAAGAAAGAGAACTTGGGCAAATCGCAGGATCTTTATGTAGCCCATGCGAACGCGACAAAGAGACAGCACTTTTTCAGAGGCCGCAAACAACACCCCCGCAACCGCCAACACGATGTTGATCTGAATGAACAAATTCATGTTGAAAGCCTTGAGTTCAATACAGAGCGGATGGCCTCAAGATCTTTCTTGGAAAGATGCGAATCGTTCAAGAGCCGCATGACCATCATCGAGTGATCGCCAGCGAACAAGTTGTCGGCAAGATGTCCGAGGCTCTGGGCTTCGTAGTCATCTTTGGTGATGAGCGCTTCGTAAGTATGCGCCTTATCCGTCTTGAAACTTTTGAGATACCCCTTGGTTTCTAAGATTTTCATGATGGTCGCCACAGAGGTGTAGGCGAGGTCTTTTTCCTTAGAGACTTCTGTCTGCACTTCTTTGACTGTGCAGGGGCCTAGCGCCCACACCGCGGTCATGAGAGGAAGTTCGGCTTCAGTCAGGGGCTTATCAATTTTGGTTTTCTTTTTCATAACCCGAGTCTACTAAGAACTTAGTAGATGTCTACTAATAAGTTAGTAGGAGATGCTTTTTGATGTGTTTAAAATAAAAAGGGCCCGCTTACGCAGGCCCTCATTATTTCTAAAGTGGGGTGACCGATGGGGCTCGAACCCACGACAACCAGAATCACAATCTGGCGCTCTACCAACTGAACTACGGCCACCACAAAGAGGTTCATTTTTAACGTGTCGCGCCGCGTTTGGTCAAGAGATTTGGCTCCCATGAATCCCACAGAGTGATAAAATCAATCCCATGACACTCAAAATCGCGTTTTCTGACTTCGACGGGACCCTTACCCAGGAGAATCGTGCCCTGACCCGCACGTTTTTCGACATCCTCGATCACCTCACGGTCCGGGGTCAGGAGCTGGTCGTGGTCTCCGGTCGCTCACTCTCGTGGGGTCATTTTTTGCTCACCCACTTTCCCCAGATGAACGCAGTGATCATGGAAGGCGGGGGAGTGATCCTCACGCGCAACAAGCGCAACGACATCGATGAGCACGTGTTGATTGATCAAGGTGAGGTGCAGGCACTGGAAAGTGTCACTGAGGAATTGGTGCGCCTTTTTCCAAAGTGTCCACTGTCGGTGGATTCCTTTGGTCGCAAAACCGATCGCGCCATTGAGTTTGAGTTCATGCAGGACGAAGACATTCAGCAGGTTCTGCAGTTCTTGAAAACACGCAAAGTTCACTACTCGAAATCCAATGTGCACATCAATTACTGGGTGGGCGATATCTCAAAGTATAATGGTGTCCGTGCTTATCTCGAAAAATTCCGCACGGATGTCCATGAATCTGAAGCGGTGTTCTTTGGAGATGCACCGAATGACCAAAGCATGTTCCAATACTTCGAGAACAGCGTCGGAGTCGCGAACATTCGTCACTGCCTGAATCGTCTCGATCACAAACCAAAAACGATCATGACGGGTGTGGAAAATGATGGGCCCAGTGGCGTGTTGAACTACCTGCGAGGACTACAGACGTAAATCTCTTGTTAGGCCCAAAGCTTCAGTCGCTCTTCGATCAGGTCTTCAACTTGTTTTATATCTAAGCCGAGCTCTTTCTTTATCCATTCCTTGAGATCGTTGCCGATCGGAGCTCGATAAAGACTCATTTTCTTCTCATCCGGATAAGGCAGTTTCAAGGCCAGCGCATGGAGCGCCTGACGAGGAATCTGCATGAGGTCATGGTCTTCCGGTGTCGCCTCTTTGTCTTTGAAACGCATGAAGATCGAAGGATCACCGTTATAGAGTTTATCTCCTAAGAGTGGATAGCCATGTTCGGCGGCATGAAGGCGAATTTGGTGCTGGCGTCCAGATTTAGGAAAGGCCAACGCCAAGGCATAGCCATTCTTCTCTAGCAGCAATTCAAAGCTCGTCTCGGCTTCTTTGCTCTCAAGCGAGTTACACATGTGCATCCCACGAGGAATACCAGGCCGCGGGCCCATGGGCTCATTCGCGGTAAAGGGCATGGGGCGTGCGTTGGGGCGGATGTGGGCAATAAAGAAGTAACACTTACGAACCTGATCATTCTCAAACATCGTACTGACGCGATTGGCGGCAGCGGAGTCTTTACCTAAGAGGAGTAGACCGCTGGTCTCACGATCGAGGCGGTGGATGGAGTGAATGACTTTGTCGTGAATGGTAGCGAAGTAGGTGGTCGCGACGTAGAAGAGATGTCTACCCGCTGGATGTGTCGTCATGAAGGCGGGCTTGTGACAGGCGATGATGCCGTCGTCCTCATAAACCACCACAGGCTGTTCGGTGAGGTCGAGAGGCTTACCATGCCATTCTTCGTCTTCGATCTCGGGTGTGTTGTAGGTGGTGCTCCGAACAGTCTCGCCTGTGTGAACCTTGACTGACGATTTATGCGGAGATTTCCTGCCAAGGATTTCTACGTCACCGTTTTCAATTTTCTTTTTGATGAATTCACGTGAAAGCGTCGGCATCTGCTGATGCACAAAGGCGTCGAGCCTCATG
>JBEIPE010000086.1:0-9905 GCA_040377215.1 Halobacteriovoraceae bacterium | reverse complement strand
TTCAGTCACCTCGCGGCTACGGTCTCCTGCTCGCGGCCAATGTTCTTTTGTTCATCTTGCTGCGTAGTGGGCTTTTTGTCAGTACTCCACTCGGTACGAGTTTCATTCTTTTTATGCTTATGGGAGTGATCATCGAGCGTTGGCGCAATGGGGAACAGCAGCCTCTGCCATCATGGCTCGATTTCATTTTGTTCTCACAGTTTTTTCTTTTCCTCATGGCGGGTCCCGTGGAGAAAGGCTCGCGCTTCTTTGAGCAGCTCACTCAAGGTTTAAAGCCTAGTCCTGCTGATGTTATTGATGGAGGACTCATTTTCTCTTTGGGCTTTCTTAAAGCGGCCGTGCTTTTCCCTGCCTTGAGCAAAACCACTGCGGCGATCTTGGCCATGGGCCAGCTTTCTATGTGGCATTACCCACTGCTCGGTCTCCTTTTTGCGTTGGCGCTGTACTTAGAACTCTCAGGGCTGTGTGATATCGGTCGTGGCGCCGCTCGTTGTTTCGGCCTTAGTGTCACGGTCAATTTTAGATCGATGCTTTTTAGCCGTTCGCCCAGTGATTTCTGGCTGCGCTGGAATATCACTGTGAGCGCTTGGTTCCGCGATAATGTGAGTATGCCGTTGATGCTTCGCTTTGGCCGACAAGTGGGACAAAAGCCACTCTTGCTGCTGACTTTCATTTTGATGGGATTGTGGCACGGACTTGAGTTGCGTTGGTTGCTGTTCGGTTTGTTTAATGGATTGATTGTAGTCACGAGTCTTTCATTGCGCCGTCAGCTTTTGGATAGAGCGCTGGTTTGGATTCTGATTATTGGCAACGGCCTGTTGGCCCATGGTTTTGTTGAGACGCCATTGATTCAACGCACGTGGATGGAAGCTGTGCAAGAGGGCTTCGGTTGGACGATGGGTGTCTTTGCTCTTGGCTGGTTGCTCATTGAAATCAGAGAAGAGTGGAGTCAGCAAAGTGATTGGTATTTGGCCGTACCTATCTGGGGCAAAGTACTCATGCTTATTGTGTTGGGGTGGGGCTTTACTCACGCACTCAGTATGAACTTGCTCGCCGATGCCGGTCAGCATCTCGTACCGATCTATTTCAAGTTGTAGTGAAGGAAGCGCACATGGCGAACGCAAAATTGGCCCAGGACATTGTACAAGCTGCTGTCGCTCGCGCCAGTCGAGAATTACCAGGATTTCCCACACAGACTTCAGGCGATGTTTTGCTTTTTGGCAGTGCTGGCGCTTTGCTCGACTCATTGAGCTTGGTTTCTTTTGTCTTTATCTTGGAAGACGAGTTCCAGAGAGTTTCTGGGCAAACTCTCAAGGTGACGACGCAAGATGTGTTAGTCAGTCATCGTCCGCCTTTTAGGAGCCTACAAACGCTCACTGAATTTATTTTGAAAAAGTTGCAGCATGATTAAAGTTTCCATGGATGCTCAGCTCGTCTCTGAGCTCACACAAAGAACGCCTCGCAAGCATGCATTTCACCTAGAAGCTGATTATTCAGAGTTGGCCGTTAAACGCTTTCTCACCTTGGTGACCGCAGGTCACACGGTGATCATGAGTTCACCTGAGCGTTTTGCAGACCCGAGTTATCTTGAATTGATCACCCAAGAGGCCCAGACAGATTTTATCTTGTGGCCCTTAAAGAACTCACTCACCCAGCTCGAACTTTGCGCACAGAAGAGGCATCCGTTAATCAATGATGAAGGGATGTTCATTGTGCGAACCTCCGGCACGTCGGGAAAACCCTTTAAGTTGGTGCTCCACAAGCTAACTAATTTTATCGAAAAATTTAAAACTTCATCACCATCATCAAAGCACAGTCTGCTTTTCTTTCCTTTGGATTCGATTGCTGGGATTGAGACAGTGCTCGAATGCTATGTGAAGGGTGGCCAGCTCTCATCGCTGAAAGGAAAGCCAACGACTGACGAGGTCTGGCAGCATTTAGCGAAAGGAGAGATCGATTCTCTTCATGTCACACCTAGCTTTCTTTCTCAGATGATGTTGGCGGGAATTTTTCAGAACCCTACACCCAAGCAGCTTAAGAGAATCATGTTTGGTTCAGAGCCTCCGCAAGCGAAAGTGCTGGGACATGTTCGTAGCGCTTGGCCACAAGTTGAACTGGTACAAGGCTATGGCATGTCAGAGATCGGCGTATTGCAAACGCTCACCTCTCGCGAGCATCCGGAACTCTTTAACTTGGCCGAGAGTAATCCTGGCCGGATTCAAGAGGGGCGTTTAGAAGTGCGCTCTCCCTGCGCTCTCGTAGGGTATCTCAACCATGAGCAGGCCCTTACTTCTGATGGTTGGTTTAAAACGGATGACATCGTTCAGGAGGTTCAAGGGCAGTGGCAAGTGCTTGGTCGTGGTGGGGATTTACTGAATGTGGGAGGGCACAAGTTTTTCCCAGCAGAACTTGAAGAGCAATTCATGGCCATGCCTGCAGTGCTGGATGTCACGATCCGCGGTGAGCCCCACGACATGATCGGAACGGCGATCGTAGCGCAATTTATTTTGGTTCATGATGTCACTGAAAGTGAATTTCGTTCGAAGCTCAAAGAATTTATGGAAGTCCATATTCCTGCGCAGCGAAGACCTCATCGCATTTTAGTGCGGTCGTCTCATGAGATCACGGCACGGCTCAAAAAAAATCGCCGCAGCTAGACTTCAAATTCTACATAGATGGGCAAATGGTCCGAGAGCTCATCCCAGGGACCTTCACGCAACACCATCCCTTGAATGGGGATTGAATGCCGGAAGTACGCACGATCGAGAGGCAGCTTGGGATAGAAACTTGGAAATGTGCGTGCATGTTTTTGATACAGCTCAAGGAAGAGTTCTTTGAGGCCAAGGTTGGAGCGCAGATAGGGATCCAGTTCACACAACCAATCGTTGAAATCACCAACCAACACGAAACCCTTGTCTGCCATTTTTGTGTTGATGTACTTCACCATGAGGTCAGCTTGCTTCATGCGAGCGTTATGAAAAAGATTCATGTGTGTTGTGAGCATATGAAAAGAACGATTCTCGTCTGGAAGATGGATTTCCGCATGGAGCATGCCACGCATTTCAGACTTATCTAGTGAGAGATCAAGATTGTGCCATTCTTTAATGGGATATTTGCTAAGGATGGCGTTGCCATGATGGCCATGGGAGTACACCGCATTTTTCCCATACGCGTAATGTGGCCAAACAGTATCGGCCAAATACTCAAACTGGCTCTCGAGGGGATAGTCCTTCACTTTGCCTTTGAGCTTTTCATGTTCGCCTTGTACTTCTTGCAAGCACACGATGTCCGGAGCGAGTAGGCGGATTTGTTCTTTTATGCGACCGAGCACGAAGCGACGATTGAAAGTATCGAAGCCTTTATGGATGTTATAGCTGAGAATCTTTAAGCGCATATTAGTTCCAATATCTAAAGAGAAAGACAAAGCGTGAGAAGAGTTTCAACCACCAACGACGGGCACTGAGCTTTTCCATGGTGACTTCGCGAGATGCCGCCTGCTGGTCTTCGAAGTTCTTTTCGAGTCTTTTTTTATTATCTGGATGCTGAATTCTGAAATCGACCTCGAGGTCATGCATAAAGCTGCGGTAGTTAAGATTGGTTGAGCCGACTGTGACCCATTCATCGATAAAATAGTTCTTCGCATGGATGACGGTAGGATCAAACTCATAAATCTTCACGCCGGCCTTGATGAGCTCGTAGTGATAGTAGGTTTGCAAAAGACTGTAGTAAAAAACATCACTCTTGGTCGAGAGCAGGATCCGCACATCGACTCCACGCTTAGCGGCTGCTTTAAGCAGACGGATGATGCGACGTTTAGGTTGGAAATATCCTGTACTCAGCCAAATGCGCGAACGTGATTTCTTAATTCGATGAAGAAAATCTTTATACAAGTGGCGTCGCAGACGAAAGTCTTGATTCAGACGAACGTCAGGGTGATTGAAGCGCACAAAACGTTTCTTGGGCATTTTGCGACGGTAGCGGAAAAACGCCGTGAGTCCCCAGTTTCTCATGAGTGCAAGCACCATGAGGGGAGCAACCCAGCCGCTGAGACGCAGACCGATGTCGTGCCAGGCTTCATCCTGCTTAAATTCTTTGGAGTGTGACGTAGTGATATTAAAACTGCCGGTGTAAACCGTGCGCTCGTCGATAGTGATGAGTTTGCGATGATTGCGGCGATTAATCCCGATGAGGCGCTTAAAGAAAACGCTGATCATGCGGAAATAATCTGTGAAGTGCTCGTTAGAAAAACTCCATGGGTGAGGATTGTAGACCTTCACTTTAATATTGGAGTTGTACTCACGGCTTTGCAGTTTTTGGATAAAACGATGGGAGCCGACGCCATCTAACATGAGAAGGACGCGCACGCCTCGTTTAGCGGCCGCCTCTAGGGTCTGAAAGAAGCGCTCCCCTAAAGGATCGTCTTCAAAGATGTACATCTCTACTGTCACCAGTGAGTTGGCCTTATCGATTTCGCGGATGATGTCCGCGTAGTACTCGTCTCCGCTAAAATAGAGCGCCTCACTCGTCCAGAGTGGGGGAAGCCCAGGTCGGCGAAATATGTGGGCAGGCAGATCGCTCATAGCCACTGAGTTTACCATTTCATGAGGAGTTTGGGTTGTTCCGAGCAAAATGCTCGGACTAAGAGATTTTCTTGGGCCCGCGTTGATCTTACCCGATAAGCGTCAAAAGGATTCTATGCCCATCACAAAAGAAGGTTTCTTCAGCCTCGTGAAGAATGCTGTCGCCAACGAAGTGAGTGATATCCACTTACGTCAGGATGAGAAGCCCACGTTCCGTCTACGAGGTGATTTGGTGGCCATCAAGATGGATCCACTTACGGAAGAGGATATGCGTATTCTCTGTCATGTCTTGATTAAGGATGAGGATGTTCTGGCCCTCTTAAACAAAAATAAGCTCAAAGAATTTGACGGCTCTTTTGCCGTGCCGAACGTCTGCCGCGTACGTATCAATTTTATGCGCTACCAAAGCAAGATGGGTCTGATCCTGCGAATTATCTCAGACAAAATTCCCACCACCGAGGAGCTTAAGCTTCCGGGTGCGATTAATAAGATCGCCTCTGCAGGGCAAGGGTTGGTGCTGGTCACAGGTGCCACGGGGTCGGGTAAAAGTTCGACCTTGGCGGCGATGATTAACTACATCAATCGCACGCAGCCGGTGCATATTCTCACACTTGAAGACCCCGTCGAGTATGTGCACACACCGCTTAAGGCCCGAATCACTCAGCGTGAAATTGGCAACGATACCGTGGACTTTAACTCCGCTCTCCGTGCGGCCTTGCGCCAAGATCCCGACATCATCTTGATTGGTGAGATGCGGGATGCAGAAACGATCGGCATTGCTATCAAAGCGGCTGAAACTGGGCACTTGGTCTTCGGAACTGTCCACACCACTGATGCGCTTTCTACTATCGGCCGTTTGATTTCTATGTTTCCTCCAGAAGAGCAGCATGCTGTTCGTCAGCGTATTGCCGATAACCTTTATGCGACTGTCAGCCAACGATTGGTGAAGAAAATTGATGGGAAGGGACGAATCGCGGTTCAGGAAATCATGATCAACAACCCGGGTATCCGTGATGCCATCCAAGTTTCAGAGAATACCTCTGAGATTTATACCTATATCAAGAAGCGCTCGGGAGGCATGCAGACCTTCGACCAGCATTTGACCGACCTCTTCAAAGCAGGTGCGGTGAGCATGGAAGAGGCCAAGGCCAACGCTTCTAAGCCGGATGACTTCGAAAGAAATCTTAACTTCGCAGATGACTGAGCGAATTTGTCGGGTGGACCTATTGCTTCACGGGGCCACCTCACTTCGCTAAGATTAAGCAAACCTTGAGGATTTGCTTATGCGATACGCCCCAGAAAAGGCACAGCCTTATCTGTTTCACCAAATTAAACAGCTGTTCAAAAGCATGGTGCTTTTAGCATTCATCTTAATGCTAGGGCGTTTCTTTTTTATCGCGCAGTTCACTGAACTTGTCGTTCTCAAGAAGAATCTTGGACTCACGTTTGAAGCCCTCTTCCTAGGTCTTCGCTATGATCTCATTCCTATCGCCTATGTTGTTGCGATTCCATTTTTGCTGACCTCTGTGGGATTCATCGTCCCGCGTGAAGGATTCTTGCGCTTCATCGCATATTTCCATCGCATTTGGATTTTCTTTTTCTTGTTTGCTCTTGTGTTCATCATGATCTGCGACTTGAGTTTCTATTCATTCTTTCAAGAACACATCAATGTGTTGTTCTTTGGATTATGGGAAGATGACACTCGTGCAGTTCTCACTTCGATTCACAAAAACTACAATCTCGCACTATGGTTACCGCTCATTTTCCTCACTCTCGGTGGAATCTGGTGGTTGCTCGGGCGCTGGTTTAAAAAAGAACGCATCGATTTGTTCTACGCTCAGCCTATGGCCCGCGAAGAACTCGGCCTTATTTTGACAGCTGGTATTGTGGTCTTGGCATTCTTGGGCCGTGGGAACTTCACTCGTCTTCCATTGTCCATTGAAGATGCGCACATCAGCGACATTGAAGCGATTAACGAGCTGAGTGTGAATGGACCCATCGCTCTTAATCGTGCCATCAAAATTAGAAAGCAATTCGGTAAAGAAGAAGTTCGTTATCTGGCCCAGCAGAACTATCAGCAAATCTCTACGGCCGTCTCTGATCTTATGACATACCGTGGAGTCGCAGCACCGGCCAATGGCTGGAGTGGACTAGAAGACCTGCGCAAGACGACTTCTCTCAATGCGGCCCTGGCCGCAAAACCACCGCATGTTGTGGTGTTTATCATGGAAAGCTTTGCTTCCATGTGGTGGCCTTGGGAAAAAGATCTCCCTTTCCTTGATACTTTCCGTCAGCACACCACCGAAGATTATTTGTTCTTGAATTTTCTCTCTAGTGAGAATGGCACCATCGGAAGTGTTGTCGCTTTGGCCTCGGGTCTCCCTTTACGTCCAGGTGCACGTTTCTTATCGGAAGGTCAGTACATGCGTACGGCCGTGGCGAGTGCGGCCCACTTACCTTACAAGCGCGCGGGTTACACCACGCGCTTCTTGTACGGTGGCAAGCTCGGTTGGCGTCAGTTAGGTAGCTACTTGCAAGGGCAGGGCTGGGATGTGCTTGAAGGAGCGGATCAGCTCATCGAGAAAATGAATTTGAATCAGATCAAAGAATCTGAGCGTGGCAATGAGTGGGGAATCTTTGACGAGTACCTCTTCCGTTATGTGGAAGAAGAGTTGGCGAAAGCTACGACTCCACAGTTCATCTACGTCCTCACGACTTCAAATCATCCTCCTTATGAAACTCCGGCGAGCTTCAAACCAGACGGTCTTAAGAAGCTTGAACCTGAACTAAAAAAACTTTTCAATAAGCCTGCTGATGAAGTCCTTCAGCGCTTCAGAACTTTGCAATATGCCAATCGTCAGCTCGGTAATTTGCTGACGAATGTGAAAGCCGGGCCTTTGAAAGACAACGTGGTGATCGCGGCCACAGGTGATCACGCCTTCTGGATTGGCAAAGATGAAGGTAAGCCAGGCTTCGGTCGTAAGTTCGGCGTTCCGTTTTATTTATACTTACCCCAGGCCTTGAAGCCGATGTCATGGGACCCAGAGAACTGGGGCTCGCACATCGACATCATGCCTACACTTTACGAGCGAACACTCTCGGAGGCGACTTATTGGAGCTTTGGACATGACATGTTCACAGGCCAGGGAGCGGCCCTTAATTCCAATGGCGTCGTGATAAATAAGAGTGGGGCGTGGATTAATGGCGCGTCTTATTGCTGGCAAGAAAATGCCGTGAAGACGCTTACACCTTGTCCTGAAAATACTGAGAGACTTATTTTGCGCAACTATGGTCGCGCACAGATTGGTCTCACCGACGAGTTCTTGCGCTCGCTGGCTTCAGGTATGATAGGCACGCTGCCGTAAGAAATGGTCTGCGATCACCACGCAGGCCATGGCTTCAACCACCGGAAGAACACGTGGTAGTAAGCACGGATCATGACGGCCAGTCTTGGCTTTATCACCCAGAGTTGAGGGCGCTTTAAAAGCGACACGCAAACGCAACGGCTCGCCGTTGGTGATGCCACCCTCCATACCACCAAAGTGCTGAGGATTTTTTGAGAGCTCACTGCCCGACATTCTAGTCGCCGCAAAACCTGAACCGATCTCAACACCCAAGCATCCTGGCAAAGACACCATCGCTTTAGCGAGGTCAGCTTTGAGTTTATCAAAGGCCGGCTCACCGAGCCCGGCAGGAACACCTTCCACAATCAAGCCGACAACACCGCCTGAGGATTCACCATTGGCCTTACACTCTAATAGGAAAGCTTCCACTTGCTTGGAGACGGCATCGTTGGTGAAGCCCAGCACAGAGCGCTCACGGTTGGAAACGAGACCATTCTCAAAATGACCAATGCTATCAGACCAGGCGAAGGCCTTCATTTGTGGCAGAATCAATCCCGCAAAATATCCAGCAATGACACGCGCGAGGGTTTCACGGCCAGAAGCGCGGCCGCCGCCACGATAATCGCGAATGCCAAATTTAATCTCGGTGGTTTTATCGGCATGCCCTGGACGATAGTCTTCAGGTTTGTAGTCTTGTGAACGTTGATCTGTGTTCTTAACGATGACACAAATCGGAGTGCCCAGTGTTTTACCTTCAAAGACGCCAGAGAGAATCTCAGGCACTTCCGGTTCCTTACGAGCGGTGGTGAAAGCGCTTTGACCGGGAGCTCGACGAAGCAGTTCGGCGTGTAAAGCCGTTTCATCGATCATGAGTCCTGCGGGAACTCCGTCCAGCACGACGCCCATGGCGTTGCCATGACTTTCACCAAACGTGGTGAATGAGAACATTTTGCCAAAGCTATTCCCACGCATGGAAGAATCTCCGTGTGACTTCGCCTACCAGATCCGACGGGGCAATTTTGCGTCCGCTGATTTCTTCGACAGAAGTGTATGTGCCTACACCCATTCCGCAAGGAGCAAGAAAGGCGAGTTTTTGTTTGAGATGATCGAATCGTTCGACGTTCAAAGCAAGACCATGCATGGTGACCATTTTATTCACGGCGATGCCTACGCTCGCGAGCTTGCGTGGCCCTTGCCACAAACCTAAGAGTTCACGGGAGTGATCGAGTTGCTGAATCCCTCTTTCCTCTAGAGTCCCACGCACACTGAGAAGCAAATTATCAACGAGAGCAGAAAGTCCCAAGCGCTGAGGATGAAGCTTCACGATCGGGTAGAGGATGAGTTGGCCTGGGTGATGAAACGTCAAACCACCGCCGCGCTCAATTTGGAAAAAAGGAACTGGCAACGCTGGATAGGCCTGAGGTTTGAAGTCTTCGAGTTCGAAGCTTTGACCTTTCTTGGGCTTCTGCAACCCACGGCCATGAGTCAGTACGTCTGGATGTGAGCAGGCAATGAGCCACTTCTCGTTAGAGTCACGCACGCGTTCAACGGTTTGTTTTTGAAAATCCCAAGCGTCCTGGTAATCCCAATTCCACAGTGTGGCGAGATGCCAGCCTTGGGTCTGGATAATTTCCGGCTTCATGGGACGTCCGCGTACTCGAGGAAGTCAGCGGCTTTGTAAGATGAGCGAACGAGAGGACCGCTTGCTACGAATTTAAATCCGAGCTTCTGCGCCATACGTTTCATTTCGTTGAAGTCTTCTGGCGTGTAGAACTTCTTCACATCGAGATGACGTTTTGAGGGCTGTAAGTACTGACCGAAGGTGACGATGTCACAATCGATCTTGCGTAGGTCCACGAGGGTTTCTTGAATCTCTTCCCAAGTTTCGCCATGGCCCACTTGCAGCGAGGTCTTGGTTTGAATCTTCGGGTAATTTTTTTTGTAGAAGTCTAGGCAGGCGAGCGTTTTATCATAACCTGCA
>JBEIPE010000402.1:0-2236 GCA_040377215.1 Halobacteriovoraceae bacterium | reverse complement strand
CGATGTCGACCACTTCGCCACCAGCGTAGGTTCCAGATTTAAAGGGCTTCCCCGCAAAGATCACAGGCACGTAGCGATCATATGAGTAACCCGTCATATGAGTGGTGGCCCCATAAGCGAGTAAATAATTAGGCTTAGGAATCATCATGACATCACCACTGCGGCCTTCAAAATAGGTGCGCAGAATTTGTTTTTCGTGCTGTTCAGGCGGCAGAGTTCTATTGCGTACATCAGTGGCCGAGAAGACATAAGCGATGCCCTCGAGCAGTTCAGGCTTGCTGCTGATATGTTTCGCGAGTTCGGCCTGGACTTTTGTGAGATCGAGGCTTTTCTGGCGAATAGCGGCTTTATTCAGGTAAAAATTAAATTCTGAAGGTGGCGCGAGCCATTTGTTGGCCACTTTTCCATAACGCTTTGAAAGAAAGTTTTCCATTTCAACAGCAATGGCGTCTTGGTTCACATAACCGGATGGAATTTTTTGTGATTTGAGAACTTGCACGTTACCGGCCACACCATGGTCGGCGGTGAGGACAATCCACGTGTTCTCAAGGCCAACTGTATCGTCGATGGTGTTAAGAAGATGTGAGATGGATTTATCTTCGAGAACGGTAGTCTCTTTAATTTCATCACTCTCTGGTCCAAAGCTGTGTCCGACATAGTCATGGCTTGAGTAGCTGATGGCCAAGATGTCGGTGGATTTCTTTTGTCCTAGCTTCAATTCTTTCAACGCGGCGATGGCGACATCACCTGGCATGTCGATGGCGATAGGAAACATCAGGCTCGAAGGTGAACCGAGTTTGGCCTTATGAGGAAATGCCAGCCCCATATCTGAATTGTATTTTGTAAGAGGCACATGTTTATTGGGATTATCGCCTGCTAACGCCTTTTCCCAAACTTGCTCTGTTCCTAGCTTCTTCTTCAGGTCTTGATTGATGGTGGTCAGCCAAGCTGGCAGCGCTTGCATATAATAGTCGCTTGAAACCCAGCTGAAGGACTCGGCATCAAACCACAGCGCCATATCAGCACGATGGCCGCCCATCAAGATCGCTGAGCGATCTTTCAAGGCCACTGAGATCACCCGTGAATCTGCATAAGCGTTTTTAAGCTCATCCCCCAAAGTTGTTCCTACTAAGTTTTTCGGAGAGGTGCCGATGTGAGGATTCTTGGGATTTGCACCGATCGTTTTATGGGACTGGTCTTCGGCGCAGTAGGTGTACTTTTGGTTCGCATCTACCCAGTCATTGTTGGGGATCCCGTGTTGATAAGCATAAGCACCGGTGAGAATGGTGGCATGTCCTGGGCCCGTCATATTTTGGAGCAGACCGTATTCAGCGTGAGAGAAGTAGGCGCCTTTCTCCATGAGGTAGTTAAAGCCGCGCTTGGATGCGGGCAAGAAATGATGAGAGAGTTTCTGGAGATAATCAGCGCGAAACTGATCTATGGAAATAACCAAAATTAATTTTGGTTTCTCTACTTTTGCCGACACCGGGACAACGAGGAATGAAAAGAGAAGGAAGGCGGCTAAAGCTTGCTGTTTCATAGATCTCCTAAGATGCACAAATTCTAAGGTCTCCCTGGCGTTCCGTCTGTCAGGAATTCGTAAATAACTGAAATGGTAGGGCAAATGGCACTGAGCAAAATATCTATGTGGTGATCGATATTAGTGATTTCACGAAAGCCCAAAATGCGACGATGATTGTGACGTGCTACTAACCAAGGAGATCCTATGAGTCCCGAAAAAATTCTTTATACCGCTCACGCCAGTGCAGTGGGTGGCCGTGATGGTCAAGTCGTTTCTAGTGATGAGCATTTGAAGGCCAGTCTCACGACACCAAAAGAGCTAGGCGGTGCAGGTGGCGCCGGTACCAACCCAGAGCAACTCTTTGCGGCCGGCTACTCGGCCTGTTTTCTGGGCGCGCTGAAGTACGTCTCGATGCAAGCGAAGATTCCACTGCCCGCCACTACTAAGATTGAAGGCGCCGTTGGTATTGGACCCATTCCGACTGGCTTCGGCATCAGCGTCGAGCTCACGATCAATGCCCGAGGGCTCGAGAAGAGTGTCGTAGAAGGTCTTGTTGAGAAGGCCCACATCGTATGCCCTTACTCGAATGCGACTCGCGGTAATATCAATGTGACTCTTAAAGTCGTCTAAAATAAAAAAGCCACCCCTAGGGGTGGCTTCTTTATAGAAACTTGTTCTTGGGTGCTAATTAAAGCTCAACACCGAAGAGTTCTG
>JBEIPE010000414.1:0-2122 GCA_040377215.1 Halobacteriovoraceae bacterium | reverse complement strand
TATAACGTCGTGCAGGGCGAAATAGAAGGCACCCGTGGAGAGTGGATTCCGCCTCTCAAATTTAAAATGGGCCACCAATTTAAGCTGAACGACGCTATCTAAAGTGTTAGTATCTCTTGGAAATCTATTCCAAGAGAGGCCGTTCTTGAGCAATAAAAAAGATACATTCAAAACCCGTAAAACCCTCACCGTTGGTGGCAAGTCTTACGACTACTTCTCTCTCAAAGCTGCCCAGGCCGCAGGTGCTGGCGATGTTGAGAATCTTCCTTACTCACTTAAAGTGTTGATGGAAAATCTTCTACGTAACGAAGATGACTTCACCGTATTCGCTGATGACATCAAGGCCATGGGCCAATGGACGAAGACTAAAAAATCAACTCGCGAAATTAACTACTATCCGGCACGCGTGCTGATGCAAGACTTCACCGGTGTTCCAGCGGTGGTGGATCTCGCGGCCATGCGTGATGCCATGAAGCTCGTAGGCGGCGATCCACAAAAAATTAATCCCCTCGTCCCTGTTGATCTCGTGATCGATCACTCGTTGATTGTGGATCATTATGCGACGAAAGAATCTTTCGAGCAGAACAAAGCTCTCGAGTACGAGCGTAACGGTGAACGCTACAAGTTCCTTAAGTGGGGCCAGAAGAGTTTCAAAAACTTCCGCGTGGTTCCTCCGGGCACCGGCATCTGTCACCAAGTGAACCTTGAGTACATCGCCCAGACGGTATGGACGAAAGTTGAAGACGGCCGCGAGATCGCTTACTGCGATACTTGCGTTGGAACTGATTCACACACCACTATGGTGAACGGTCTCTCGGTTCTAGGTTGGGGCGTGGGCGGTATCGAAGCGGAAGCCGCGATGCTTGGCCAAGCGGTCACCATGCTCATCCCAGAAGTGATCGGCTTTAAGCTCACTGGAAAAGCCAAAGAAGGCGTGACGGCCACAGACGTGGTTCTCACTGTGACTCAAATGCTGCGTAAGAAAGGCGTGGTGGATAAGTTTGTTGAGTTCTACGGCCCAGGCCTGAAGGATTTGACTCTTGCTGACCGAGCGACAATCGCTAACATGGCACCGGAGTACGGCGCCACATGTGGATTCTTCCCAGTTGATGAGAAGACCATCGATTATCTTCGTTTCACTGGCCGTGATGAAGCGCGTGTTCAATTGGTTGAAGCTTACGCTAAAGAACAAGGTTTCTGGCGCAACGATTCTATCGATCCAATCTTCACCGATACACTTGAACTCGATCTCTCATCAGTTGTTCCATCACTTGCAGGTCCGAAACGTCCGCAAGACCGCGTCGCTTTGACGGATCTCGCTGATGGCTACATGACAGCGCTCACAGGTGACTTTAAGGTCGCCACTGATGATGTGAACAAGAAGCAGCCAGTTGATGGCGAAAAATTCACCATCACTCACGGTGACGTGATGATCGCGGCTATCACCTCATGCACGAACACTTCAAACCCATCAGTGATGATTGGTGCGGGTCTTGTGGCGAAGAAAGCCAACGCTCTTGGTTTGCAAGTGAAGCCATGGGTGAAGACTTCTCTTGCTCCCGGCTCTCAAGTTGTAACTGACTATTTGGAAGCCTCTGGCCTCCAACAAGAACTCGATAAGGTTGGTTTCAGTCTTGTTGGTTACGGTTGCACCAGCTGCATCGGTAACTCAGGCCCCTTGAAGCCGCAGTTCTCTAAAGCGATCAAAGACGGCGCCCTTGTGACTTCGTCGGTGATTTCAGGGAACCGTAACTTCGAAGGCCGCGTGTCACCAGATACTAAGGCGAATTACCTCGCGTCACCTCCGTTGGTTGTTGCTTACGCGATTGCTGGCAGCACGAAGTTGAATTTGACGAAAGATCCTATCGGCAAAGATAAGTCGGGCAAGGATGTGTTCTTGAAAGACATCTGGCCGACATCGGCAGAAGTCCAGGCCGCCATGGCGAGTGCCGTGACACCTGCGATGTTCAAGTCTCGCTATGCCGACGTGTTCAAAGGAGATGTGAATTGGCAGGGGATTAATGCTCCTACCGGTGAAACATTTGCTTGGGATAAAGAATCAACCTACATCAACAATCCTCCGTACTTTGTCGGCATGACAAAACATCCGGCAGCGATTACG
>JBEIPE010000267.1:0-4056 GCA_040377215.1 Halobacteriovoraceae bacterium | reverse complement strand
TTCTTTGATAAACTTCAAATTAAGCGTGAGCAGATGGTCTCCACCAAGAGTGCCTGCCAATTGGTTTTGCATCTTGCGCGTATTGGAAGCTATGCCGGTGTCGTAGGGCTTGATCTGGAAAAGTATGGCGTTGAGATGGTGCTGATGATTGCAGCGGCCATCTTTGGTATTTTTCTTTCGCGCCCGGTGGGCAAGCACATTACCGATCAACAGCTTGATGTGATTTTAAAAGTGCTACTGACGATTATGGGATGTAAAAACGTAGTGACGGGGATCAGTGGCTATCTAGTGTAGATAAAGCTTGGCCTCTGGGTATTCCCAGTAATACTGCCCGTTCTCGCCTGGAATTTTCACCTTACATAGCGACACAGGAATCGCGCCCAAACGGCGGATCTTCTCAGACCAGGTTTGCATGCTGGCGTTGATGCGGTCTTGCAGTTCAGTGGTTTTGTCTTGGCGGTTCTTGAAGTAGGCGAGTTGCGCGTTAAGATTGTTGATCTCTTTCTTGGTGCGCGCCGTGATGACCATCAAAAGTGGCATGAGCTCGAGAGCTTCTTCGTGAGTAAAAACTCGTGGCTCACTCAGTCGAGTGAGTGTGCGAAGCGGTTGAATGTCGTGATCATGAGTTGTGGTCATGGCGTTATTCGTAATTTCCCTGTCTTAGCTTGCGGTCTTGATCTTTTTTAGCAGCTGCGTCGCGTTTATCATAGAGTTTTTTGCCTTTCGCTAAGGCGATTTCGCATTTCACGCGGGACTCTTTGAAATACAGCGCTGTCGGGATGAGCGTGAGGCCTTTCTGTGCCATTCGTTTGTTTATGGCATCGATTTCGTCGCGATGCATCAAGAGCTTCCGCTTACGGCCCTCTTCGTGATTGTTGATATTTCCGTGGGTGTAGTGGGCGATGACCAGGTTATGCAGCCACGCCTCACCCTTGCTATCGATGGTCACAAAGGCCTCTGTGAGGATGGCCTTGCCGTCTCGCAGGCTCTTCACCTCGGTGCCTTTAAGGACCAAGCCGGCTTCATACTTCTCTTCAAGGAAGAAATCGTATCCGGCCCGGTTGTTCTTAACGATGATTTTGATGCCCATGGAGCTGTGACTTTAAACTATGTGATGGCGCTGGTCCAGTCGCCACAGGGCGATGACCTGCTCCAGCTCGAGGGCCTCGGCGCGCACGCCTTCAGGAATCTGCTGAGCGCGGAAAAATTCATCCAACACAACGCCGGGGATGCGATCTTTAATCAGGCCACGCAACTGCTTGCGACGATTTTGAAAAACCGCACGCATGAAAATTTCTAACTGATCCCAATCTTTCAAATCCGTATGGGGAGTCGCGAGGCGATCAAAGCGAATCACCTGACTCATGACTTTCGGTGGAGGTTGGAATGCGCCGGGTGGCACATCCACGACGCGCGAAGTTTTAAAAAACATACCCGCCAGTGCGTGCAGTGAACTCATGGTGTTTTTGCCCGAGCGAGGCAGAAATTTTTCCGCCACTTCTTTTTGATACATCAAGGTCATGCGTTGCAAACGGGGCGCGCGCATAAACGCCAGCGTCAACGGCACAGAGACGTTGTAAGGGAGATTCGATACAAGCCATGCATTCTTATGGCCGCGCTCGCTCAAGAAAGCTTCAAAATCAATTTCCAGCGCATCACCGAGAATCAAATTATTTTCACCGACGACTTCGGTGAGAATTTCCGTGAAGCGCTTATCCATCTCAAACGCGTACAACGGAAGCTTTTGCTCTTTGAGAAAGGGCGTAAGCACTGCAGGCCCTGGGCCCACTTCAATGATGGCATCACAACCAACCGGTACGTCTGTTGTGATCGCCTTGATCACATGCGGAGAGTGCAGGAAGTGTTGGCCGAAACGTTTATCGGCGGTAGGAAAGCGGCTCATGCGTGGGGTACCGGTTTTTCAATCATCCGGCTTTTCGCATCAAGTGAGAGGCAGGCCGGAAAAGCCACCATCGCTTGAGGATTTCTGAGCGCCCAATGGGCAATCATGGCAGCATTATCCGTGCAGAATTTCGGTTCCACAAAATGCACTTCAGGAAACTTACGAGTAAATGTTTCTCTGAGGGCGGAATTGCAGGCCACACCACCACCGACAACAATTGGCAGATCTCCGAGCTGGTGGAGCTTGCGCACCTCTTGGACTTTTATGGCCAGCGTTTGCACTATGGCATGTTGGTAAGAGGCACACACATCCGGCAAAGGCGCAGTGGGATTTTTTTCCATGAAGACACGGATGGATGTCTTGATTCCAGAGAACGACATTTTGCCCGGGCGATCTTTCAGAAGACTCACAGGGAAACTGTAGCGATCGGGATCTCCCGTTTTGGCGAGTTCATCAATCTTGCGGCCAGCAGGGTAGCCCAAGCCCATGATCTTGCCGCCTTTATCAAAAGCTTCACCAGCGGCATCGTCGAGCGTTTGTCCGAGCACTTCAAACTCTGAAGGGGATGACGCTTTAAGAATCAACGTGTGGCCACCGCTCACGAGCAATCCCAAATAGGGGTACGTTACTTTTTTGGAAAGCTGAATGGCTTCCAAATGCGCCCATAGATGGGGCACTGGAGTCACGGGCAGCTGATGAACCCACGCCAGCGTCTTAGCTGCATGCAGTCCGGTGAGAAGAGCGCCGATCAAACCTGGCGCGCTGGTGACGGCGATATCGGTGATGTCATTGATAGAAACTTTGGCTTCACCCAAAGCGACTTGTACCAGAGGAGCGATGGCCTTGACGTGCTCACGGGCCGCGATCTCAGGCACGACTCCACCCCATTTAGCGAGCATGGTTTCAGAAGTTAGTGAGACGAGAGAAACCACAGTGGAGTTGGTCTCATCACCTGACAGCACAGCGACTGACGTGTCATCACAACTGGTTTCAATGCCGAGCACGAGACGTGGCACGCTTACTTCCCTGATGGGCACGCCACCGCTTTCATGCGTTGAGCGACAACCGCTTTGTTCGGCTGGCCATCTTTGTACCAATCTGGTGACTGATCGGCCGTATGACATTGAACGCATTTCGCGCTCATATCAGCACCAGAGTTTTGTAGGCTTCCATCAAAGGGATGGTCGCGATTTTTGTCGTGGCAGTTCAGGCACTGAACGTTGCCATACTCATGGCTGACTTTATGTTTTGTGATGAGCTTCATCTGACCTTGAGCTTTCTGCTTGAGCTGAGCAGCGCTGAGCGCTCTCACAGATTTCACGCCTGCGTAGTTGGCCGCGAGGTCTTTCGTGTACGCAGCGAGTTTCTCCGCATCGTGAGTGCCTTCAAAGCGCACACGTTGAGGTGTGCTCATGAAACCTTGTGGTGATTGCCAGCCTACTGAGTGACAACCGACACAGCTGGCGTCGTTGTCTGAACCCTTGGCCGCGAGTGTGTGCCAGGCATTGGCATGGGCCGTGCCCTGCCAAAATGCTGTTTGTTTCTGGTGACACTCAAGACATGAATTAAAAGTCGGCAAAGGATCTTTCGCGGTCATGGCACCTGCGGAGAGGGCCTGTTCTTTTGCCTGGGCTTCGGCCACACCTGTGCGCCAGCTCTGCATAAGAGGTGCGAGTGGATTGGGTTCAACGACCTTAGCAAACTCTTCTCTGGTCTCTAGCAAACCATACTTGGTTTGCATGTCCTGCTTACCCAGGCCGAATTGAATTTGCCCGATGTAGTGATTGCGAGAGAGCACTTGGACGAGTTGAGTTTGACCTTCTTCCACGGGACGCTGAGTGAAGCTTTGTGTGTGAGCACCAATGATCCAGTTCAGACGAGGGAAGAGCTGAGCGTAGCGACGATCTTTATCCATCCCCGAGTGAGAGAGCAAGATCACCAGTTCGTTATCAGTAGGGTCAGCTTCTTTCAGACTGGCTTCGATGGCGACTTCAGGTGAAGAGAAGAGAGAGGCCTGGGGGCCTTGCAACAATTCAGGATCGAGCACACCGATGAAAACGAGTTTCTTCTCGCCCACACTGACTCGCGCCCATTTTTTGCTTTTGAAAGGATTCTCTGCGCGCACGTTGGCGAGCAAGAAAGTGAACTTGGCT
>JBEIPE010000145.1:0-7247 GCA_040377215.1 Halobacteriovoraceae bacterium | reverse complement strand
GCTTACTTAGCACTAGGTAAAGCACTTAAAGCTTTAGGTGAAACCTCGGAAGCACGCCGTATTTGGCAAGAAGGCGTGAAGATCGCAGCGAAGAAGGGTGAGATGATGCCGGCCAACGAAATGCAGAGTCTTCTTACTCTCGCGTAAGTTGAGCTTGTTCTTTAAGCGTGGCCTGGAGTTCCTGAATCTTTTTTCGTTGAGATGCACTCATTTGCTTAAATACTTTGGCAAAGAGACTTCCCAATTTTTTTCGATCGACTTCCATCTCTTTAAGAAGCTTCACGCCTGCAGGCAAGACCTGACCAAATTCAATGGCGCGCTTGAGATCAAGGGCGGTGTACTCCAACATGATCCATTCTTCCGCGTAACGGAAAAAGATTTTTTCTTTTTCTTTGGCCGTTAAAGGTCTTGGCCAATCCAGACGTTCTTCAATCAATGCAAGACACAAGTCATGGTAGAGCTTGAGGGCAAAAAAGAAGGTGAGGTGGGCATGATATATTCCACGCACCGGCCGCAATGATCGCCGCCACGGTGAATAGTAAATTTGATCGGGATCTTCACGGAGAGGGCTTTCAAGAATCAAATAATGATTGAGATGATGATGACCATTTTCATGGAGCAAATCATCCATCAAGTCGAGATCATCACGATCATAGAGATTGATAAAAGAGTGTCCCGGCAAGGATTGCAGAGAGTAACTTACGAACTCTTTTTGCTTAATAGGCACGATACGCTTGGTGAAACGCTGAAACAAAACATACGAGTCTGGTGAATAGGTTTTCACAAGATCCAGGGCCTGGGTGATTCGTTCAAGTTGTGTTGTGAAAGATTTTTTGTCCCAGCTATAGAATTCGATTTCGTGGCCAAGGCCTAAAGAAATATTCTGAGAATACGCTGCTCCAGGAAACTCACCAAGCTCAAATTGTTTTTTGTAACTCTCGCGATGTGCGCCTTTGGCACCGAAGTGACGAATCGCCAGTTGGTGCAGTTGAGCTTCCAGTGTCTTTAGCGTTTTTTGTGAGGCGAGTTTGAGCGGCATGCCCTTGTTGAGTGCTGTGAGGAACTGCTCAGCATGCTCGCTCTTATTCCAATCTTCGAAGACCTGATCATGGATAGGTCCCCAATCACCTTGTAGGTTTTGGGTGCGTTTGTCTTGGCGTTGCCAGAGATAAGCGTTCTCGACCCAAAAATGTTTCCACTCCCAGCTTTTCTCCGCACTGCCCACCGAACGCGCTGTTGTTGCGAGTTTTTTGGGAAGCTCAGTTGCGAGTTTAAAACAGGCCTGGTGGGCCCGTTCTTCGCAGCGTCCGATCCAAGTTGAGGAGGCCATAAACATGGCGCCATGGTATGACAAACTCATGAAGAAAGTCATCGTTGGCATTAAGGCCATCCTGTTTGACATGGATGGTACCCTCGTAAGTTCAATAGCAGCTGTAGAATTGGTATGGAGCAACTGGGCACGCAAGCATGGTCTCGACGTAGACCACGTCCTGCATTCTATTCATGGCAAACCCGCTCGTGATTCAATCAAGTTGCTTGCTCCGCATTTAGATTTGGCACAAGAAGAAGATTGGGTCCTCAAAAGCGAGCTTGCTGAGTCAGCTGGAATCAAGGCCATTGCCGGTGCACGAGAGATGCTTGCGACTCTTAAGGATTTTCCGTGGGCGATTGTCACTTCCGCCGATCGTGACCTGGCTTTGCATCGCCTCAAGCTAGCGGGTATTGAATTGCCGGCGGTTCTCGTGACGGTGAATGACGTCAAGAAAGGGAAGCCGGATCCGGAAGGCTATGTGTTAGCCGCGAGTAGGCTGCAAATCAATCCAGCAGAATGTTTAGTGGTGGAAGACACCGTAGCTGGTTTGGAAGCAGGTCGAAGAGCGGGGATGAAGTTGTTGGGGATTACGAGTTCGTTATCTCATGATCAATTAGGTTGTGAGCACACCACTGCGAACTACACACAGATGCGAATTGAAAAAACCACGGCCACATTGAGCTGGGAAAATTGTTAAGAAAAAATGGCTGGGATGGTCGGAGTTGAACCGACGACCAATAGATTAACAGTCTACTGCGCTAACCACTGCGCCACATCCCAACACATGAAAATCACGAGCCTTGAATTTATAGGTCCCACCAGGGCTTTTGTCCAGCCCCAATTTGCCAATTTAAACCTTTGAAATCAACAGCCTAGGTATACCCACCTAAAGAACTCAAGTTTGTCCGCGATGTATCCGATAGGACTAGGGAGGAGAACTATTTTGGGTGCCGTCAAATCAACTATTTTAAGCGTCTTGGGGCTCATTACCCCGCAAGATTTGAAGTTTCTGACTGAAGCTTCACGTCAAAAAGTCGTAGCGCTTAAAAAGGCTGCGGGCGCTGAAGGTATGTTCTGGGAAGAGGAAGAAGAGGAGGTCGCCGAGGCCCGTGTTCTCGAATTTCCGACTCGCCACACTGCTCCAGAAGAAGAGGGTTTATCCGCCCGTGAGTTCACTCAGCATGAAAGTCCGCTTGAAGCCATCGGAGTGCTCTCTTCAGAGAAGCAAGCTCAGCTAAAAAAAGAAGCCGCTGAGGCTTACGAGAAGTCCAAGCCGGATGTTTTTGATTTCGTTCTGACTGAACGTGATCGTTTCCGTGGATCAGAAGAAAGAATTTTCAAACAGAACGGATTAGCGAGTTATCGTCGTAATTCAGATCTTCGTCTTTACCGTGTCACTGTGACAGATACGGAAGGCAAAGAAAAAACTCGTATCACAGGCACACAAGGTATTTTGGTCGACAAAAAACAAGCCTAGAACGGAATCGCGCAGGTCTCATTTCCCCACTTAACATTTAGTTCCTCAAAGTCTTTCTGATTCACAGAAATGATTCCATCTTTTGCGTAGGCTTTCACCTTCACAGCAAAGAAGTCATGATCTTCTTGGGGAATCGCAATCATCATATCCTTGGCCTTCGCGGCGTCAAAGCCTTCGTGAGTGAGCTTTCCTCTCACCATTTCTCGCACGGGCTTGATGTCTTTTAATTGAGCACGGTAGTGGGGGCCACCATCGAACGGATCAACTTCTTGCGTGTACTTAAAGCCGATGCTTTCAAGCATCTTGCGTACAGGCTCTGTATCTTTACCTACTTTGCCGATTGAATCGCGAGCATCAATCGGTAGAAGCGTTTGATAAATATTTTCTGACGGGAAGAGGCTCAGAATAAATTCTTTATTGCTACGACTTAGAACATCGGCATCATGATAACCCATGTTCATAAAGCGGCGACCGATCGCTTCCCATAGTGGAGAATTGCCATCTTTATCAAACGGCGGCATCAGCTCAGAGTGAATAACAGGTTTAAAACGCTCTGGGTACATCGCCATGTAGAGGAAGCGGACAAAAGAAAGTTGTTTGCCGAGCTTATCTTTGCTGCCACGGAAATCAGGATTGAGAACGAGACCACCAATTTCAGTCGGGCCATCAAACTCTAAACCAAGTTTTAAAGTACCGTGAATAAAACCGGTGTTGATCGTTTGCGAGAACTTATGTTCTTGTCCCACTTTGAGGTAGAAGTGTGGCTCTTCTTCTGTACCGTGCTGAGAGTGAATCATAGAAACACCCATCACTTCACCAGTGGCCTGATTCTCTAATACAAAAATGTAGTAGTTTTCCCAAAGGTTTTGACTGGGTTTTTTAAACGCCTGCAAAGAGCTGGCGATTTTAGTTTCGATGATGTCTTCGTCAGGGGGAAGATTGATAAACAATACCATCTCACTGAGATGGAGAAGGTCACGCAGATCGCTTTCGGCCACAGAACGTAAGATAAACATAAATCAACCCTTAACCGTGAGTAGTTGCACCACTCCCGCTAAATCTTCTTCGAGAAATGAAAGAGGAAAACACAGACCAATTTTTTTCTCATCAACTTTATCGCAAGACAGACCCTTGAGAGCCATTTCTTTAGAAGAGAATGAGTTCAACTGCACATTTAAGCCTTGAATTGTGGCGCTTGGAAAACTTTGGAGGAGGCGAAGACGCAATTCCTGCATACGACCTTGTGGCCCGAGAGCATCAGCACTCAAGAACAGCCGCAATAGGGCGCGTTCATTTGATACATCAAGACCATCGAGTGGAAGTTCTGAGGGTGAGGCGACCCAGCAGACATCAGAGTTTAATTGAACCGCCCAACCTTTCAGTTGTGACACCTCTTCAAGACCCTGCCATCCCAATGCGCTTTTAAGTGTTGCATCCGTTTCAAAAAGCCAAGGGCCCGAGGATTTTGTCCAAGCGGATGTCAGCGTCCAGTCACGCTTCATCCAAGGATGGTCGCGTTTCACTAAGGTCCATTTCCAATCAGCGAGCTGGGGAAAGACCTTGAGAAGATCTGGCGAGAAACTTTGTGGGGCTTCTGTGTTTGAAACGGGACGATCAATCATGACGAGAGCAGTAGGATGATGGAGTCCTAATGGAGAGAAATTTTTTGAAGAGAGTTCCCAGAAGAAGCGTTGTTCAAGGGCCTTTCTGATGCCCTGACCATAATTCCACTCACCCACGGGCATCGTGGTCTTGAGCTCAAGGGACTTCGCATGAGTCCTTAAGGCCTGTGAAAAAACATTATCTCGGTCTGCTTCAGCAGATCTTATTGCTCCGAGTGTCATGAATGCCTTTGATGGGGAGGTTTCTTGATTTCCCAAAGTCCGAAGAGGATAATGGACCCCTAGACGGAGGATAGCACCATCGCAGACGCTCTTACAACATTCGCTCAGCTTGTGGAGAAGCGTGATTTCGATGGGGCATTGAACCAATGGCAAGGCGTAAAAGGCCAAGTCGACGGATTCACCTATTGGTATAACTTAGGCACTCTTCAGACTCTACGCGAAAATTATCCAGAGGCTCGATTTGCACTCGAGAAAGCGCGTTTTCTGACGCTCTATTCTGATGCAACCGAGCACCAACTTCGAATTGTGAATGATACTCTCGCTGTTGATACGCCAACCAGTGCAATGTCTTTAGGACCTCATATCACCAACACGCTTGTGTATCTGGGGCCGATGAAGTTGTGGTTCTTGGCGATTCTCATTTCTCTTGGTTTCCTTCTCTCAATAAAAAAAACTCTTTCTAAAAAACTTCGCCTGGCCTTCATCGCCTGTGCATGTGTCTCGCTTGTTTGTGTGGGATGGTTCCATTTGAGCAGTGTGGCTTTTGTGGCACTCAAGCCGATTGAAATGTATGAAGGGCCTTCGCGTGTTTTTGCTGGTGGCCGTGCGTTGCCAGCCGGTGCCAAGGTACTGGGGTGGAGCGATGGTGATTGGATTAAAATTCACGATGAAAATGCGCAGACTATTTGGCTCTCTCGCAGCGAAGTTGTTATGAAAGCGGGTTGGTTGTGGGGTAATAGTTTATGATCTTGAAAATGAAGAATGCCACCGTGGGGAATCAAAAATGAAAGTCTTAGTCTTGCTTCTCTCGACACTGATCTTGTTGGCATCTTGCTCAAGCGATGGCCCAGAAGGGAAAACTGCCGCAGAGAAGCTCTACAAAGAAGCGCAAGAGTTGATGGAGAGCGAACGCTACATCCTCGCGACTGAAAAACTTCAGCAGATCAAAACCGAGCACCCTTATAGTTACTACGCTACTCCTGCTGAGTTGCTCTTAGCTGAAGTTCAGTTCAAACAAGAAAGTTATCCAGAAGCGGCCGCTTCGTTTCTTCTTTTCAGGGATTTTCACCCTAAACACGAAAAGATCGCTTATGTCGTTTTTATGATCGGCGAAAGTTACTACAAGCAAGTGCCAGCTACCATTGACCGTGATCTAGAAAGTGGTGTGGAGGCGTTGAAGTTTTTTGAAGAGCTGATCGCTAAATATCCAGACGCGAAAGATGTCAGAAAAGCGAAGGACCGTGTGGCCAAGATCAATAAGATGCTCAGAGAGAAAGATCTCTATGTGGCCGATTTCTATTTCAAGACGAAGGTCTGGCAGGCCGCGCGCTACTGGTACATCGATATTCTGAGCCGTCACGCTGACAAAGTGGATGTCCGTCAACATTCTATGTTGAGGGTTGTGGCTTCTTCATGCCAGATGAAGAAGTGGGAGGAATGCCTGCTCTACGCGGAAAAATTCCAGACCTTAGTCGACAAGGCCACTGCGGAGGAGATACGATCGTGGGAGAAACAATGCCAACGACGTGAAACCCGCTAGGAGGGAGCTTGGAAAATCTAAAGCTCAGTGATCTCATGCGGAAAGCAAAAGATGCTTTCCAAAAGAACGATCTCAAAACCGCGTCTCTCTTTTTTAACGAAATTGTCGACAGTGATCCTAATGCGACTGAGGCGTATTTCTACCTTGCAAATATCTTTCATATGCGTGGAGAGCTCGGGAAGGCCGTACGAGGCTTTAATCGCGTTCTAGAGCTCGATCCTCATCATACTGACGCCTCAATTTCCCTCTCAGTGATTCTGAACGATATCGGCAAATACGAAGAGGCCAAGGCCGTCTTCGATAAGGCCAATCAGCACGTGAAGATGTCGCCGCAACAGGGTCTTGCTGAGCCGCACGTGAACAAAAAGTTCTCTCTTAAGCATTATGAGATCGCCGAAATGTATGGCTCATATCAGCGTTGGGATGAAGCTTTGTTCGAGTACAACAAAGCTGTAGGACTCGATCCTGATAATCTTGAAATTCGTATTAAGATCGCGAAGCTTTACTCTAAGAAGGGTTTTGTTTCGAAGGCTTTCGAAGAATTGAAACGTCTCAAAGTAGAGCATCCTCACTACGTTCCTGCGCGTATGGCGATTGGTCTCCTGTACTACGGCAACGGCAACATCATCGAAGCTCAGTCAGAGTGGCAAAACGTTCTCTCACGTGAGCCTTCACACGCAGAAGCGCAGATGTATTTGCAGCTTTCTCGTACAGCTACTGAAACTAATATCTCAGTTTAAAAATTCCAACACAGACAGAAATAAAAAAGCCCTCTTACGAGGGCTTTTTTATATTCAGCATTTGGATTTGAATTAGATTTCGTTGGTAAGACGATTGAAGTTCTCTTTGTTCGTACGCAAGTCACCCGTCTCAAGTGTGATGCTTGGAGCGAATGTTGTGCGTTTCGAATCATCAGAAGAGAAGTTCACGATTTAAGTCTTAAGCTCTTTGTACATTTCGTGCTTAACAGTGAGTTTGCTATCAGCAAGAACGATTTGCTTGCCGACTTTTTTCGCACTGTTGATAACGATCGGAGCTTTCAAGTTAGCATTCATTTCCACAACGCTAGCTGGG
>JBEIPE010000258.1:0-4256 GCA_040377215.1 Halobacteriovoraceae bacterium | reverse complement strand
GTTAAGTTTGGTCAGGTCAGATAATTTATTGAAAGAGATAGATCACGTTGGCCGGAATGCCGATGGCGAAAACAGCTCCCGTCAAAATCGCAGTGCCCACCAAAAGAACGGCGATGATTTTGTAGGGAATACTGATGAGAGGATTTGTTTTCATACTTAGATTCTAATAGAGAGCGATATTAGGGTCAATCTGGCGCGACCACGCATCGATTCCACCGGCCAAACTCACAGCTTCTAGTCCCTGACGTTCAAGAAAATGAGCGGCGTGAAGGCTTCTCACCCCATGATGGCAGTAAATAACCACGGGACCATTGTCGTCGGGTATTTCCCGCCAGCGACGCTCGAGTTCGGGGAGTGGAATGAGATGGCCACCGAGATCGGCCGTTTCTTTTTCTTCCGGAAAACGCACATCAATCAGCACGTGCTTTTTGTTTTCAGCGCGCCACTTGTGAAATTCACTGACGCTGATTTCTTTCACTTGTTGAATACCTTGGAAAGTGAGGGCACAGAGCTGGTCAACCACACGTTGCCACCGATGATGGAGCCTTGGCCCACGATGGTGTCACCGCCCAGAATGGTGGAGTTCGAGTAGATCACCACATCGTCTTCGATGGTGGGATGGCGTTTTACGTTTTGCATTTTTTTCTTCACGCTGAGAGCACCCAAAGTCACGCCTTGGTATACCTTCACGTTTCTGCCAATGATCGTCGTCTCACCAATCACCACACCTGTGCCGTGATCAACGAAGAAGCTTTCACCGATGGACGCCCCTGGATGAATATCGATGCCGGTGCGCTCATGGGCGTACTCCGCCATCAAGCGTGGCAGGAGAGGGATGTCGAGCTTCAAGAGAGCATTTGCAAGACGGTAGGCCGCCACGGCGTAAAAGCCGGGATAAGAAATAATAACTTCTTCTAGTGACTGGGCCGCCGGGTCACCTTGAAAGGCAGCTTCGGCATCTTTATCGGTGAGCTTGGCAATCGCCGGAAGACCTTCCATAAACTGCTGCACGAGAGGCTGAGACAAACGAGCGAGATCGGCGCGCAACGGTGAGAGGGCCTTCACGGCCGTGATGAGTTTGAGGGAGACATTCTCAATAGCAGTCTGCGCGTCTGCAGCCGATTGGAAGTTAAAACGACCACGCTGCGGATAGAGTAGGGCCAGAAGATCGTCGACGGTGCAACGAACTTCAGAGACGTTAAGCGTCAATTGACCCTTAAGTGTGCGATCTTGGTAAAGAAAACGCGCGAGTTCGGAGGACATGCCATACCTTTTGCGGTAAGAGTTGGACTCAAGAGGTTTTACCGTCGCTAACCACAAAATGCAATGAGACAACGCCATGCCAACTAAAGCCGAAGTCGAACAACAGCTCAAAAAATCCGGTCTGCTAGGTCTCATCGGCAATACGCCGATGATTCGCGTGGATAGCCTGAGCAAGCTCACCGGCCGCGAGATCTTCATGAAGTGTGAGATCTTTAAC
This sequence comes from Halobacteriovoraceae bacterium, assembly GCA_040377215.1. Lineage (GTDB taxonomy): Bacteria > Bdellovibrionota > Bacteriovoracia > Bacteriovoracales > Bacteriovoracaceae > UBA6144. The sequence goes on along the minus strand of JBEIPE010000258.1, from coordinate 2,776 downwards.
CCCGGTGGCACCATTAAGGATCGCCCGGCGTTAGGCATGGTGGTGAATGCGATTGCTGAAGGGAAACTTCGTCCGGGGATGACGATCGTTGAAGGCACTGCAGGCAACACCGGCATTGGTCTTGCGATGGTGGGGCAAAGCCTGGGCTACAAAGTGATTGTGGTGCTTCCGCGCGGTCAAGACGGCGCGAAGCTGCGTTTGCTCGCTCTCTACGGTGCGCAGATTCATGAGACGGATCCGGTAGCATACCCTGATGAGCGCCACTTCTTCCTCACTGGTAAAAAAATCGGCACCAGCTCACCGGAATACTGGTGGGCCAATCAGTTTGATAATCCCCATAACTGGGGCGCGCACTATGAAACAACGGCGCCGGAACTTTGGAAGCAGATGAATGGTGAGATCGATCATTTGGTGTGTGCGGCCGGTTCTAGTGGCACCATCGCGGGTGTTTCGCGTTTCTTGAAAGAGCAAAGTGCGAAGACCCAGATCACGATGGTGGACGTCGAGGGCTCGGGCCTTTGTAACTTCTTCCATAACAAAAAGTGGGACGCGCAAGGCTCGTACACTATGGCGGAAGGCGTGGGCATCACTCGTCCCACAGAAAATTTCCATGCCGCTAAGATCGATGCTTCGTTCACTCTTCCTGATCAAGCGCTCACCACGCTGGCGTACTATGTCCGCAACAAGGAAGGGCTCGTGATGGGCATGTCTTCCATGCTCAACCTCGCAGGTGCATTCAAAAAAGCACTCAGCGTACCGAAGGGCTCACGTATTGCCACGTTCATGTGTGACGGTGGTGATCGCGCCATGGCGAAGATGTACAATCCAGATTTCTTGAAAGAGAAGAAACTCGACTCAACAATCGTAAATGATCAAGAGTTGTTAGATTACTTCCAGAACCTCTAGGGCCATTGGTACTGCGCTTGGGCCCTGAGAATTATGGGGTAGAGCGCGTCCTGCTTGAGCTGGGGATTTCTCTCAGCTTCTTTCATAAAGTGCTCAATGATGACCTGCGCTTGGCGATGGCTCCCATTGTGGTAGTAGTGGCCTGCCAGATTAATGGTCGCTAGCGTGTTGTAGGGTTTAAGATTCAACAAGCGCTCGTAGAACACGCGTTCGTTCTTAAAGCTCTGGGTATAGTCCGCCGTGATCGCCAAGAAGAGGGCGCCGACCACACCCAACAAAAATTTGCGCCAGATCAGTGGCAGAAAATCCAAAATCCACAACTGCAGAGCGAGAGCGAATGGAAGCACGAGGTAGAAGTGCTGCTCGCTCACGGCGGTGTAGGACATGTAGGGAACGATCACAAACCCTAAGTAAGGAACGAGGATCGCAGCTTGTATCAATAGTAATTTGACGGGCAGCCAGGTGCGCTTGAACCAAGCGATCACAAGTAAAAGAACAACGAGAATCAATCCACTCGTCGCGCGGGCATCGATTCCTCCCTTGTAAACTCCATGCACCGGACTCGGCGGCCAGGGGAACCAAGGCATCACAAGATAGGTCGCCAGGTTGTGAAGACCAAAGGCCAGTGTGTTAGGAGTTTGGAGAGGTGTGACAGCAGCCGTCGGCTCGGGAGGAATGACCACTTCGGGAAGAGAAGGTGGTGCGACAATCTCCGCAGGCTCTGTGGGCGCAACTTCGACCACGGGTTCTGCGACAGCCTCCGCAGGTTCTGTGGGCGCAACTTCGATCACGGGTGCAGCGGCTTTCTCCTCAAACGTGGGTTGCTCAATCATCTTCTCAACCACGACTTCAGACTCAGTCACCGCCGCTTGAACTTGTTTGTTGCTCCAAATCCGCCAAGCGGACAGCAACGTAATAAGAAGAAACGGCAAAAGTGCCAAGAGCCAGCGAGAATGTTGCTTTCTTCTCAGAATGAAAAGCGGCAAGAGCAGCCAAGGAATGGGCAAAGAAGCTGACTTCGAGGCCACCGAAAGAATAAAACACACGAGCGCGAGGGCATACCAAAGAGGTTTGGGATGTGTGACCCAGCGTCGAATGGCAAAGAGTGTGAGCAGCAAAAAGAAAATGCACAAGAGTGTCTTGAGCTGAATGATCCACGCCACACTCATGACATTTAAAGGGTGAATCAAGAACAGGAGTGCGAGCGGAAGCGCCCAGGACTTGCGCCATGTACTGACGAGCTTGCCAATCAAAAGCGAGTTGATGATGTGGAGAGTAAAATTGAACGTATGCCAGTAGAGCGTGTTAGGGCCCCACCAGCGATGCAGAAGGGCGGCCACTGAGTCAAACAAAGGCCAGATATGGTGTGACCAAAAGTTCCAGTGGGATGGATTTGGCTTATGAGCGTAAACCCAAAAAATAAAATGCGAGTCATCCCAGATTGGCTCGCCGGTAAAACTGCCGGCGTAAGCGAAGATAGCGGCACAGGCAATGAACATCCAGAGCAGTGGCCGTGGCAGCGTCATAGCTGCTCCAAATGTTGGATGAGTTTGCGGGCGTTGGCCGCTGGGTCAGAGCCCATAATGAAGCGATGGCCTTGAGCGGTTTGCATCAACCGCAGAGCGGCCCACGTTCTCTTGAGAGCAATACGTGTGAGTGTGCCCCAGTCGTGCCAGGTGTGGCGGATAAAATATTCCAGCACCATGGGAAGTCCAATACCAATGATCATGTGTTCGCCCAACGCGCGCAGGAGAGTCACCGGGCCCACGCGGAAAATAATTGATTGGGGACCGTTATGGCGTTCACCGATAAACAAAAGCGTTTGCCCGCTTGGTCCTTGGGCAATCGGCGCACCAAGCTGATCGAGGGG
>JBEIPE010000131.1:0-7815 GCA_040377215.1 Halobacteriovoraceae bacterium | reverse complement strand
GAGATGAGTGGCTTACCGTTGATTTCGCGAAGAGCATCGCCGCTACGAAAGCCCATGTCATAGAGCAGTGAACTTTGAGGAATATTTCCAAAGCGGGTTTCAGGAACTTTTTCACCTGAAACAACCAATGCGAAATAAAGAACAAAAGCGAGGATCATATTGGCCAAAGGTCCGCCGAATACAATCCAGAAGCGCGCCCATTTCGATTTGTGGTTGAAGGCCACTTTCTTCTCTTCTTCGGTTAGCGGCTGTTCACGGAAAGGGTCATCGCCAAACATTTTGACGTATCCACCAAGTGGAATAATTGAAATGGCGTACTCAGTGTCCTTTCTCTTCCACTTGAAAATTTTCGGGCCGAAGCCAATAGAGAAAACCTCTACGCGTACTCCGAAAAATCGTGCGAAAAAAAAGTGCCCGAGCTCATGGAAAAAGATCAATGGCCCGAGGAACAGGATAAAAATGAAAGTACCTTGAATCATAACGATGCCTCGTCAGTGGAATTGAACACTAATGAGGAGAGCATAAAAGGGAGCGACAAAAAGTAGACTGTCGATCCGATCATAAACGCCTCCGTGCCCAGGGATAAGCGACGAACTATCCTTGATGTCGAACTGTCGCTTGAGCTTGGATTGTATCAAATCCCCGAGTTGAGCGCAGCAGGCGAGAATGAGAAAGAAGATGAGCAATGGCCAAGCAACCGGTTTCACGAAATGGTGCCAATATAGTCCAGTAATCAAAACTGACGCGACAACTCCACCAATGGCGCCTTCCACCGTCTTCTTAGGACTAACGGCTTCCCAGAGCTTGTGTTTTCCAAATGCACGACCAGAGAAATAAGCGAATGTATCAACCATGAAATTCAAAAGAAGCATCGCACCCAAGAGAAAACGCCATTCGGGATGATGAATGATGTAAGCGATACAAATCATCGGGGCAAGAATGAGAAAACCCACCCCCCAAGAACACTTCACGAAGAAGTCTGAGATGAAACCTTTCTTGGAATTGATGAAGAAGAGATAAACCAACGCCAAAATGTTCCAGAGGCAAGCGAACGAGATGAAAAAGTTAAAGGAAGATTGGCTGATCTGGTAAAAATTGAAGAAGGCATAGCCGAGAATATAGGTGATCTGCGAAATGATGTAGCGACGGCTCGTGCGCTCCAAAACATAAAAATTCGTCATGAGTTCATCAACGACGAAGATCCCCATGAGGCCAATGGCCACAAGACTGCTCGCTGTGCCGTAGGCCATGCAAACCGCAACGATGATGACGAGTACGACGCCGGATACAATCCGAAGAGTGTTATTGGACATGGAGTGATTGAACCTCAGGACGCGGCAGGTTTCTGTCGGCCGAAGGCGACAATCCACCAAAGCGCCGCTCGCGCTTACTCACTGATTCAACAATGCGCTTTAGTTCGCTCGCTGTGAAATCTGGCCACTTCGTCGGGCTGAAGCAAAGCTCAGCATAGGCAATTTGCCACAACAAGAAGTTCGAGACTCTTTGCTCACCACCAGTACGAATCAAAAGATCAACATCGCCCGTTTCAGGACGCATGAGCTGAGCTTGGATGTCAGCTTCGGTGACTTCTTTTCCGGGATTAGCAGCAATGAATTGGTTCATGGCATGGACAAGCTCCATGCGAGCCCCATAGCTAAAGCAGAAGGTCAGTTTTAAGCCAGCAAAGTCTTTGGTTTCAGCTTCAAGCTTCGCAATCAAGTCTTTTGTATCTTGCGGAAGACGTGACGTGTTCCCAATAACTCGAAAAGAAACTTTGTTAGCAAGAAGCCGCTTACGTTCCTTGAGTAGGAACTTATGTAGCAATCTGAAAAGGACACCCACTTCTTGCGAAGGTCGGCTCCAATTTTCAGTCGAGAATGCATAGAGCGTGAGTGCTTGAACACCCAGATCATCCGCTGCTTGAACAATATCAGATACGACAGCAGAACCACGTACGTGTCCCCAAACGCGCGGACGCAAGCGCTGGTTAGCCCAACGCCCATTTCCGTCCATGATAATGGCGACGTGTTTGATTCCGTGACTCATTAAACAGTCATCACTTCTTTTTCTTTCGCTTCAACGACCTTATCAACTTCTTTGATGTAGTTGTCGGTCACTTTCTGAACTTCGTCCTGAACCTTTTTAGATTCATCTTCAGAGAGTACTTTATCTTTCTCAGCTTTCTTCACTTTGTCGTTTTGATCACGACGAGCATTACGAACAGCAACCTTCGCGTCTTCGCCAAGCTTCTTCACATCTTTCACCAAAAGCTTACGCTTATCTTCAGTGAGAGCAGGGAAAGTGATGCGGATAAAGTTTCCATCGTTGGCCGGAGTGATGCCGATGTTTGCGGCAAGAATCGCTTTTTCGATTTGTGGAATGAGTGTTTTGTCGAAAGGCTGAATCTGCAAAACGCGGGCTTCCGGCGTGCTGATCTGGCCCACTTGCTTCATCGGCGTCGGTGTTCCGTAGTAGTCCACCATAATGCCATCTAATACGTTAGCTGAGGCACGACCGGTGCGAACTTTTGACAATTGAGTCTGCAAAGAACCCAAAGTCTTTTTCATTTGATCATCAAGGGCGGCTTTAACTTCTTTCATCATGGCGCGACTCCTTAGCTATTCTTAGTCACAATCGTTCCGATTTTTTCACCGAGAACGACACGAGCAATATTTCCGGCTTCAAACATATTGAACACGATGATGTCCATGTTGTTATCCATGCACAACGTGATCGCTGTTGAATCCATTACTTTAATTTCTTTATTGAGGACGTCCATGTAGGAAAGACGGTCGAATTTCTTCGCATCTTTAAACTTCATAGGGTCTTTGTCATAGATGCCATCTACTTTAGTGGCTTTCATGATCAACTGAGCATTGATCTCATTCGCACGCAAAGCAGCCGTTGTATCTGTGGTGAAGTACGGGTTACCAGTACCTGCTGCAAAGATCACAACACGCTTTTTTTCTAAGTGGCGAACAGCACGACGACGGATGTAGGGCTCAGCCACTTCTTGCATGGCAATCGCACTCATCACACGCGTGTAAACGTTTCTGCGTTCAAGGGCATCTTGCAAAGCGAGTGAGTTAATCACTGTCGCAATCATGCCCATGTAATCAGAAGTAGAGCGATCCATCCCTGTCGTTGCTCCCGCAACTCCACGATGAATATTTCCTCCACCAACTACAACAGCAACTTCGCAGCCCGTTTGTTGAAGCGTGGCAATTTCCGCACTGATTGTATTGAGAACATCTCCAGCGATCCCATGACCTTGATCACCGGCCAGGGCCTCACCCGAGAGTTTGAGGAGAACGCGTTTGTACTTCATGGCTTAGCTTCCTCAAAAAAAAGGGGGGAACAAGTCCCCCCTATTTATAACTAGTTCTTGAGACCGCCAGTCATCTTAGCGACTTCTTCTGCGAAATTATCTTCTTTCTTCTCTACGCCTTCACCAACAACGAGCTTGATGAATTTAGTGACGGTGAGTTTTGCGCCGGCTTTCGCTGCCATCTCTTCAACGTGTTTTCCAACGCTGATGTCTGGGTTCTTAACGAAAGACTGCTCAAGAAGACAAACTTCTGAAGCCATTTTGCTGAGTTTACCTTTAACGATGTTTGGAATCATCGCTTCTGGCTTACCTTGCTCTTTCAATTGAGCTGCATAGATTTCTGCTTCTTTGGCTTTGAAAGCTTCATCGATATCAGTTCCGCGGATGAACATTGGGTTCGCTGCCGCAACTTGCATGCAGAGATCTTTGCCCAACTCGTCCAAAGTAGCGTTACCAGTTACATCTTTGTCTGCTTCAATTAAGCAAAGAACAGCGATTTTGCCAGAGTGAACGTAGTGACCGATATGACCGTTACCGGCCAGAGTCACAGTGTTCATACGACGAAGATCAATCTTCTCGCCGATCTTGATAGTTAATTCCGCAACAGTGTCCTTAACAGTCAAACCGTTAGGCATTTTCGCCGCGATCAAAGCATCAACGTTGGCAGCTTTAGTGCTTACTGCAACTTCCGCAGCCGTCTTAACGAAAGCTTGGAAATCGCTGTTCTTGCCTACGAAGTCTGTTTCGCAGTTCACTTCAACAACTGCAGCTGTTTTGCCGCTAACAAAAGCAGCAACCAAGCCTTCAGAAGCAATACGGGATTGCTTCTTCGCAGCCGCGGCCAAGCCTTTGGCGCGCAACCAGTCTACGGCTTTCTGCAAGTCGCCTGTTTCATCAAGCGCTTTTTTACAATCCATCATACCCGCGCCAGTTTGCTCGCGGAGATTCTTTACGTCTGTTGCTGTGTAAGCCATGCGGTCTTCCTTTCAATCAAAAAGGTCAGTGGTGATTATTCTTCGTCAGAACCGAGCTTCAAATCGATGTCTTTCTCGTACTTCTCGAGGATTTCGCGCTCAAGACTTACGTCTGTGCCGCCATCTTCGTCGCGACGGTTTTTAGCTCCGCCTTCCAACACTGCATTACCGAAGTACTGAGTGAAGAGCATGATTGATTTGATTGCATCGTCGTTACCTGGAACGACGTAGTCGATGCCAGTAGGATCACAGTTTGTATCAGTCAAAGCTACAACTGGAATGCCCAAGCATTGAGCTTCTTTGATCGCAATGTGTTCAGTGTTTGGATCGATGATCACGATTGCGCCTGGAACTTTGCGCATGTTCTTGATACCGCCCAAGTTGCGCTCGAGCTTCACAACTTCTTTCTCGATGTTAGATTGCTCTTTCTTCGTGAGAAGTTTGAAGTCGCCGTTCTCTTTCATTTTTTCGACTTTGCGAAGCTTGTCGATTGAAACAGCTACAGTCTTGTAGTTAGTGAGCATGCCGCCCAACCAACGTGACGTTACGTGGTATGCGCCGCAATCTTCTGCAGTTTTCTTAACGAGGTCAGCAGCTTGGCGCTTAGTACCTACGAAGAGAACTGATTTGCCTGACTGAGAAGTCTTCTTCAAAAACTCGTAAGCTTTTTTCGCAAGAGGAACAGTCTGTTGCAAGTCGATGATGTAGATGCCGTTACGTTCGCCGTAAACGTACTTCTTCATTTTTGGATTCCACTTGTGAGTCTGGTGACCGAAGTGCGAACCGGCGGCGAGAAGATCCTTAACCTGTAAATCTGACATAAAACTCCTTGGTTGGTTAAATCGAATCACTCCTGACCACTTGTGTGGACCACCCATTGGAATGATTAGAGTCCTCCCCGATTATCGGGGAGGCTGGTTAATTTAAGTCTGAAGTATGTAACATGTAGGGGCGATGACGGCAACGAAAACTAGAGGAGAATCAGCCTGTTACGTCATCTGGAGCGGGGACTAAAACCTGACGGGGCTTCGAGCCATTTCCGGGACCTACGATGCCCTTTCTTTCCATAGCTTCGACCAGTTTAGCAGCACGGTTGTAGCCAACATTCATGCGGCGCTGCAACCAAGAGGCACTGGCCTGACGCGTCCTAGCAACGACGTCAACAGCTTCACGGAACAAAGGATCTTCCGGCTGATCATCACCGTCAGCGGCAGAATGATCAGCACTGACCTCGGCCATTTTTGCGGTTTCAATGAATTCCAAAGCTGCTTGAGAGTACTGAACTGGGATGGCATCGAGCTTCGCCACCAACTTTTCAATTTCGGCTTCATCGACATACGCCGAGTGAACACGCAAAAGATCTACGCCTTGCTTAAAGAGCATATCCCCTTTGCCCAATAGCTTCTCTGCTCCTTGAGTGTCCAAGATCACGCGAGAATCCATATTAGTAATAACTTTGAAGGCAATACGAGTTGGGAAGTTGGCCTTAATTACACCTGTGATCACGTCAGTAGATGGGCGCTGAGTTGCAAGGATAAGGTGAATCCCCGCCGCACGGGCTTTAGCAGCCAACCGTGAAACGTTGGTTTCGATTTCTTTACCATGCTTAGATTGAATCAAGTCAGCTACTTCATCGACCACGATAACCAGGAAAGGCAGAGTGAAGGTTTCTGAGTCATCCTCAAAGTGCGGCTTTACGCGAGCAAGAACGGCGCTATCGGCATCGGCCACTTTACGATTGTAGCCTTCGATATTTCTTACGCCGAGCTCACGCAACAAGGCGTAGCGACGCTCCATCTCCTCGACTGCCCACAAAAGTGCAACTGAAGCCATTCCGGCGTCAGTCACTGTAGGCATGATGAGATGGGGCAGTGTCTGGAACAATGCAAGTTCAACAGACTTTGGATCAATCAAAATGAGTTTAAGGCGTTCTGGTGAATTGCGCACAATGAGCGAGACGAGCAAGGTATTGATGAAGACCGACTTACCTGAACCCGTTGTTCCCGCAACCAACATGTGCGGCATGCTTGTAAGATCAACGACAGATGGACGCCCGTAAGCATCCTTACCCATCGCAATCGGCAAACCATGAACTGATTCACGGAACTCTGTAGTCTTGAGAACTTCATCAAGGTAAATGAAGTCACGTGGATTTCTGGGTACCTCAACACCGACAGTGGTTTTTCCTTTCATCGGATAAACCATACGGATAGGAGCACCTGAGAGCGCGAGACTCACGTCATCAGCGCGGTTTGAAACGCTAGAGACTTTTACGCCTGCGCCGAGATTCAATTCAAAAGTATCAACTACTGGGCCCTTCATCACACCCACAACTTGCGAGTTAATGCCGAACTCTTTGAGTTTGTCTTCGATGATGCCACCGATGTGGCTGAAGTACCCCGAATCAGGATCTTGCACACGTACTCGGTGCGTTGTGGAAACACAGTCGATAAGTTCTTCCGAGGCGAAGAATGGTGTCGTTACTTTAACAAACGGCGAAGCCTTGCTTACAACCTCATCGTCTTCTTCGCTTTCCTCGCTTTCTTCATCTTCAATTACGGCTTCATCTGTCGTGTCGTCTTCGAATTCAATTTCTTCGTCTTCTTGCGACTCGAGCTCTTCCTCATCAACTTCAGCAACCGGAGCCACTGCAATGGGCTTCACTGTTGGCACAACAGGAGCCGCTACGGGTGTCGGCATCGCAGCTGGCGAAGTGTTGCGGTAAGCATCGATCTTAATTGCAGGAACAACTTTTCTGAACTGTAGTTTCTCACGAAGGAAATCGATCTGCGTTTTTGACCAATTACGAATTGCCTCAGAGTTCCACTCAGGAATCTTCCACTCGCCTTGGCGAACACGTGCGACCATGCGCATGCATGTCTTGCCGATTTTTTTGGCATTTTTCTTAAATGAATTAGGGGCGATTAAGTAGTACATCGCCAAGCCGTGAGAAAGGATGGCGACAAACAAACCAAACGCAGAAGAATTCTGACGCATGAATGTCGCTAACCCTTCACCGATGGTTTCAGGAAACAGCACATAACAAAGAAGCATCATGCCTGTTACGGGCAAGATCGCTAGTGGCGTTTCTGATTTGGCATTCTTCTTGGTTAGCAGAAATGAATAAACAATTGCGAATGCAACGAATCCTGCAAAGACCCAGATCCCAGAATAAAATCCAATATGTGCCAGCGCAGAGATGAGATAATAGCTGGCTGCATTTATGCCAGTATTGATGGATGAGATCTCGTAGAAGTTATCTGGCAGACGATCTTTGAAGTAAAAGTAGACCAGATTGAGAAACGCGACAGCGAAAAGGCTAACGAGCTGTATTTTCAAAATTTTTTGCTTCATGTCTTAATTGTATGAGGCGACATGGCAAAAAAAAAGCCCTCTTTCGAGGGCTTCTTAAAATAAGGTGGGTGCATCTTGCTATTCTCACACCTAGTTACCCAGGCACTACCTTCGCCGCAACTGAGCTTGACTTCCGGGTTCGGGATGTGACCGGGTATT
>JBEIPE010000441.1:0-1843 GCA_040377215.1 Halobacteriovoraceae bacterium | reverse complement strand
GTCTCCAGCGATGCCATGATCGCGACGGCGAATGCTGCGGACAATATCATGCTCTTTTTCATGGCTATACCTTACTTGTAACAGGATAGAGTTGAATGGCGAGATGGAAGACATGGTCACCGTTGCCGTCTTCCATAAGGGTACAGATCGAGCGCCGGAATTCTTTGATCAGCTCTTTGGCTTCAGCTATTTTCTTGGCATTTCCTGCGATGGTGATGCTCGTGATGTCTTTGACGTCTTGGTCGACGTTGTCGATGGCATCCAGCGCCTTGGCGACAACTGTGCGCTGGTAGCGCTTGTGGGCACCGCTGGTGACGCCTTCAGTGTAGTTCGAAAGATTCCCCGTCGTTTTTTCTAGCTTCTTCTTGTTCCAGCGAATCAGACCGAGGCGCTGCAAGCGCTCGATCGCCGTCTGGGCCTCAATCTTTTTTATGCTCAAGGTGGTGGCGATCCACTCCACGTCGCTCTTGAACCCACGCAACGTCATGAGGTCCAGGATCGCGAAATGGTACCAATCGGAAATGAGCGCAAACGAGTCGCTCTCGATTTGCTCGAAGGCCGCGCTCTTGATCTTAAATTCTTCAGAAAGTTGTAGCTGCAGTTTTTCCTGCAGCTTCGTTATCATCTTGAGCGACAGCGGTCTCTTCTTGCTAAGAATCTGCGAAAGGGTCGAAGAATCCACCGCGAGGTAGTTCGCGAAAGCACGCAGAGTGTACTGCGGATTGATCTTGCTCCGCTTAGCAAACTCTGCCGTTAAGGCCCGGTGGTAGGTTTCATTGAGATGAGACATGCTTGAATTATCTCTCAAGCAAGGGCCTGCACCTCAATGCCGTGTAAAAATTCCCTACCTTCCGAAGCCCTCGTTATTGCAGAACAACGAGCTTCATGCTGGCGCTCAAAAATTCCGCCAGTTGACCTAAGTCCTTGCGACTACGAATCCACCAGATGTTCACGGTTTGTTTTGCGTCCTGGCCGAGCTCAAGTCTTCCCACGGTATCGCTCGTGCCGTCCAAAAGCATCTCCGGGACAATTCCCCAGCCAAGGCCTTTTTCAACGGCTTTCAGCAAAGTCGCGTGGTCGTCAACTTCTAGTCCTCTCTGCAGCGAGGCATTCGGCTGGAGGTCGTGCTCAAAACCCTTCACATTAATCGGCTCCAGCTTCTGAGAAATGAGGGCCGTGATCTGTTCCAAGCTTTTGCCCGCGAACTCACTCTTATCAATGGAGGCCGGAAAGATGAGGTTCCAGTTCACTTTACAAATGCGCTTGTAGCAGATCTCCGGGCTGTAGGGGGAATGCAGGCTGATGGCAAATTCCGTGCGGCCACCGAGCACTTCCGCCTCGAGCGAATTCGCCGTGCTCAGGTAGCTCAATTGATACTGGTTGCCCGTCTGCTCAATGATGTTCTTGTGATTCGCCAGTAGCATCTTTTCGAGCAACCAGTTGGTGGTTGTGATGCGACAAACCTGCCGCAGCGCCAGTAGCTTTTTTTGGATGGACAGGCTTTCGCCGACCCAAGACACCATCCGCAGCCCGGGTTCGGTGAGCATCCATCTGTTGTCGACTTTGTAGAACAGACCGAAATCCGTGGCGATCTTTTGAACCTTACGGGCGAGGGCCCCAGCGTCCATATCGAGAAGTATTGCGGCTTCTCGTAACGACGAGGCTTCGTGGATGGCTTTTAAGACGAGACAATAATCAGCGGGGATCGGAAAAGCGTATTCGCTGACTTGAGTGGGTGTAACGAAATCTTTAGGCATGGCCGGCTCCTTGTTAGTAAACCGAGAATACAGCACTGGCCAATTCGAAAAGGGGCCGTTGCCCGAAAGTGCGGCAAAGTTGCCGC
>JBEIPE010000341.1:0-2964 GCA_040377215.1 Halobacteriovoraceae bacterium | reverse complement strand
GTTTTTGCATCCTCAACAACACCATCCACCGCTTGGAACTTCAGGGCTTCGTCGGCTTTATAGTATTTTCCGCTGGTCACCCATTCAATCGCATGATCAGGGCCGATCAAACGTGGGAGACGAACCGTGCCGCCCCAACCAGGAATGATGCCAAGTTTTGTTTCTGGTAAACCCACCTGAGCTTTGGTGCCGACGATGCGGTAATCCATCGTGAGGGCGATCTCAAAGCCACCACCGAGAGCGAAGCCGTTGATGGCCGCCACAGTTGGGTACGGCAGATCTTCGAAGCCTGAGAAAGTCGCGTTGATTTGCAAAAGCCACGCGCGCATTTCTTCTTCAGTCTTTTTGAAGTGGCCCAAGAACTCTGTGATGTCAGCGCCGAAGACAAAACCATCTTTACCTGAAGAGAACAAAAGTCCCTTCACGCCGGATTGTTTTTTCACCACGTCGAGTGAGTCTTGCAACTCTTTGAGTGCGAGAGCATTGAAGATGTTGGCGGATTGGTCTTTGAGATCAAAGACCACATTAATGATGCCCTCATTGAGCATTTCAACTCGGAAGGCCTGTCCTTGGTACAGCATGCGTTCTCCTTAAGTGAGTGACGCTAGAATTGTACCTCAGCTTTGCTATGCTGCGAGGGGCAAACGTAAGACAAATGTTGTATGCACAGCAGCTGCATCATAGAAAAGTTCGCCGTGGTGATCCGCCACAATGCGGGCGGCCAGCGAAAGTCCCAGACCGGTGCCTTCGCCGCCAGTTTTGGTGGTAAAAAACGGTTCCATGAGCTTGTTGGCAATTTCCACGGGAATACCTGACCCTGAGTCGATCACGCGGATTTCAACCAAGCGGTCCGTTTTTGAGAATTCTAGTTTTACCCAGCGTTCGCTGAGAGGTGCGACAGCATCGGCCGCATTATGAATAAGGTTCACCAGCACTTGAGAGATCTGGGTGCCGCGAGAGAAAACTTCGCTAGGGAGGACAGAAAAATCCTGTAGCTCAACTTGGCGCAGCTTGAGGCGAGGGGCGACTAATTCACGCACCTCTTCGCAGAGAACCGTTAAATTTTTCTTCACGGGATTTTGCACCCGCGCTTGCACAGCAAAGGCCTGCACGGCTTGCACGGTATCTGTCAGACGTTTTTGCACCAGCTGCATCTTGGCCAGAAAGTTTTCTGCCGCGGCTTGGTCAAATTTATTCTTTGCCATCAGGTCTTTGGTTTTTTGAATATTAAAATCCATCACCGTGAGTGGGGTGAGGAGCTCGTGGGCCAAACCGCTCGACAGTTTACTCATGTTATTGAGATGAGCAGATTTGTTATATTCAGTGACATCGCGGGTGATACCGAGAAGATAGTACATGCCATCGATTTCAAGGCGCATTTTTTTAGTGAGCAGCTGGACAACTTCGCCCTTGGCGTTGATAACGTCTTCTTCAAAGGTGATTTGCTCGCCACTTTCGAGAACTTTGTCATCCATGGCCCAGAATTTTTGACTGAAGTCAGGTGGGAACAAGGCCGTGTCGTCAAAGCCTACAATCTCGCTCAGGGGCTTTCCCAAGAGCACTGCGAGAGCATTATTCCCATAGAGATAGCGATGAGAGCGATCCTTGATGAAAGCGACGTCGCTCATCTGATCGAGAAGCGCAGTGGTCAATGTGTTGGCCGAGTGTCGTAGCATACTAGCTATTCTGCACTAATCCTGCAGACTAGCTATCTTAATATCTTTCCCGACCAACCTTAATTTACAGAAGCGCCTTTAGGTCGTTCTTAATCTTCTCAGGAGTGTCAGTGGGGGCGTAGCGTTTGATAACTTGGCCTTGAGGGTCGACCAGGAACTTGGTGAAGTTCCACTTGATCGCTTCAGTTCCAAGAATTCCAGGCTTTTCGCCCTTGAGAAATTTGTAAAACGGATGAGCGTTGTCACCGTTCACGTCCACTTTAGCGAACATCGGGAACGTGACGTTGTAAGTGAGGGAGCAGAAATTTTTGATTTCGTTTTCGTCACCTGGTTCTTGAGCGCCGAATTGATTGCAAGGAAAACCTAACACTTCTACGCTTGACTTTAGTTCCTCGTACATCTTCTCCAGGCCTTCGTACTGAGGAGTGAAACCGCACTTGCTCGCGACGTTCACCACCAGCATGTATTTGCCTTTGTATTGTCCCAAAGACACATCTTGTCCTTGCAGGTTCTTTGCTGAAAAATCGTGTGCGCTGGCCATGGTGTTCTCCTTTGATTTTCAGAATCATGATGCTCCTAGACGCTAAAAACGGCAATATGCTAGAGTGGATTATGAGTACTCGTCGTAATTCTCGTCATCGTCGCTGTCCGCGTTGCCGCATTCATGAAATGTACTGTTTCTGTGTACACATCAAGCCGATCGAAGTGAAATCCACGCTCTCGCTGATTGTGCACATTCGCGAGCTGAAATTGACGAGCAACACCGCAGCGTTCCTCAAAGAGATGATGCCGGCCACGACCCATTTTGACGTGCGGGGTCGAATGAACGAGCCGTTGCAAATCGAACCGATTCTTGAGCGTCCTGGCACGCCGTTTTTTCTTTATCCAGACGAGAATGCCCTGGAGCTCGATGAGTCGTTTAAAGCGAAGCATCCCGGCCCATACCATCTCATTGTCCCTGATGGAAATTGGCACCAGGCGCGCAAAGTTCATCAGCGCGAACCGTTGCTCACTCCGATCCAGACCGTAAAAATCCCGGCCGGCATTACTGGCGAATACCAACTTCGCCGTGCCCCTCAGCCGCACTTTGTTTCGACCTACGAAGCCGTCGCCCACGCCCTCGCTGTGCTGGAAGGACCCCATGTCCGTGACCAATTAATGGCGTTCTTCCGCATCTTCGTGAAGTCCGTCCTGCATTCGCGCAATCGTTTCCACGATGAGCTGGAGTTGGGCGAATGAAACGGGTTCCGCGCGAGCAGTGTCGTTTTTCCTTTTCTCGCAGCTCAGG
>JBEIPE010000248.1:0-4367 GCA_040377215.1 Halobacteriovoraceae bacterium | reverse complement strand
GAGTTTTAAGTACTGCATGCTTACATCCTGAACACACCGAATTTGGCATCACCAAACTCGCGATTGTGTCCTGTAGAGAGGCAAAGTCCGAGCACATCACGGGTCTGGGCCGGATCAATCACACCGTCATCCCAAATACGCGCACTTGAGTAGTAAGCCGAACCTTCGCGCTCATATTTCTCAAGGGTCGGACGTTTAAATTCTTCCAGTTCTTTTTCATTCATTTGCGGCTTGCCTGAAAGCTTCAGGCCATCTTGTTTCACTGTCGCGAGAACATTCGACGCCTGTTCACCACCCATCACTGAGATGCGGGCATTTGGCCACATGAACAAGAAGCGTGGACCAAAAGCGCGTCCGCACATGCCGTAGTTACCTGCGCCGAATGAGCCGCCAATCACGATGGTGTACTTCGGCACTTGCACGGTTGATACCGCCATCACCAGCTTCGCACCGTTCTTAGCGATGCCTTCGTTCTCGTACTGCTTACCGACCATAAAGCCGGTGATATTTTGTAAAAACACGAGAGGGATCTTGCGTTGACCGCATAACTCAATGAAGTGAGCGCCTTTGAGCGATGACTCCGAAAAGAGAATTCCGTTATTCGCGACAATCCCGACAAGGTAGCCATGCACTTTCGCAAAACCACACACCAGCGTGCTGCCGTAGTTTTCTTTGAACTCTTGAAACTCAGACCCATCCACTAAGCGTGCGATAATCTCACGCACATCAAAAGGCTTACGTGTATCACTTGAGAGCACGCCGTAAATCTCATCAGATGGATAAAGAGGTGCAGTCACTTCACCCTTAATGAATTTTCCAGGATGACTCGGTTGATAATTTAATGTCGCGACGATATCGCGGCACTTCGCGAGTGCTTCTTCTTCGTTCTCAGCAAAGTGATCGGCCACACCAGATTTTGATGTGTGCACAACCGCACCACCCAAATCTTCCGCACTGACTTCTTCACCCGTCGCTGCTTTCACAAGTGGCGGCCCACCCAAAAAGATGGTTCCATTCCCTTTAACGATAATCGTTTCATCACTCATGGCCGGCACATACGCGCCACCCGCGGTACAAGAGCCGAGCACCACTGCAATTTGCGGAATGCCAGCTGCACTCATTTGCGCTTGATTAAAAAAGATACGGCCGAAATGCTCTTTATCAGGAAAGACTTCATCTTGCTTAGGCAAGAACGCGCCACCCGAGTCTACTAAGTAGATACAGGGCAGATGATTTTCGCGTGCAATTTCTTGAGCACGCAGATGCTTTTTCACCGTCAGTGGGAAATACGTCCCGCCTTTCACCGTGGCATCGTTCGCAACAAACAAACACTCCACGCCATGAACGAGACCAATGCCCGTCACCATGCCTGCGCCTGGAACGTCATCGTCATAAACACCTTCAGCGGCCAGTGTGCTCAATTCTAAAAATGGAGATCCCGGATCAAGCACGCGCTCGATACGTTCACGCGCCATAAGCTTGTTGCGACTTTTGTGTTTTTTAACAGCATCATCACCGCCTCCGGCGCGTGTTTTCTCTAAGCGCTGCTGCAGCTCTTTGAGCAATGCTTTGTTGTGTTCAGCATTGGCGCGAAATTCGGGTGATTGAGGGTTGATGGAGGTCGCCAGTGGTTGCATAAAGGCATCCTAAAAATGAGGAAAATTAATGATTTATGATATCTTAAGGGATTTTTGAGTGGCAACTACTCACCGCACACAAAGGGCCAGCGATTACGCTGAAAACCATTGTGTAGGTACTGAATAAAAACTTGGGACTCGGACTGCAAGTTTGTAAGCTCAGCGCTTTGAATCTCGCCCGTTTGTGGATTCCATAACGACTCAACGGGCGCTTCATTTTCTACCCAGCGCACCAAGCGTTGGCCTTTTACATACTGCCAGCCTGGCTGCAAGAAATGCAACGCACGGCCTTCTCCTGGTACGAGCGCCGATTCACCTACGAAATTAAGACCTTTATCCGACACATCCACAAAATCAAGAAGGGTCGCCGGCAAATCCACATGCTGAGTGGTTTTTTCCGTGCTTACTCCGCTTAAACTCACACTTGGGTGAAACAGAATGAGCGGCACACGATAAAGCCCTAGGCTGTTTTGGAACTTCTTTGTCGCAAGTTTTTGCGTGTGATCCGCCGTGATCACAAAGAGAGTATTTTTATACCAAGACGATTTTTCAGCTGCCGCAAAAAACTCACGCAGCATCTGATCCACATAACCCACACTTTCATGAATCTCGAGAGTGCCTTTAGGAAACTTATTCTTCCACTGCGGAGGAAGAGCATAAGGCTGATGCGAGCTCAGAGTGAAAATTCCAGCAAAAAATGGCTGCTGAAGTTTTCCTATCTCCACATTCGCAAACTGAAGGTATGGCCCATCGAAAATCCCCCACTGCCCGTCGAAGTCACTAGCAGGACCTTGGTAATCCTCTCGCGAGTAGTAGCGCTGAATTCCGTGAGAAAGTGCATAGGCTTCAAAACCCATCGAGCCACGGGCGGCTCCATGAAAAAATGTTGTCGCATATCCTGAATCTTTCAGACGTGTGACCACTCCTTCAAGGGGCATGCCTTGGGCATTGGATTTTGAGAAAGGAACTTGTTGCACGGACGGCACACCATCAAAGAGTGATGAGAGAACTTCGATAGAGCGACGGCCATTAGCGAAGTGGCGCGGAAATAGAGCGCCCTTCCCTGCGAGTTCTTTCAAAAAAGGCGTAAAGCCTTCTTCAAAATATTCGAGAGAGACACTTTCCAGGATCAGCAAAACGATATTGTGTTGAGGGTGCCCCGGATAATTGGGGGCTTGATGAATAGAGGTGAGTTGATTGCGCAGATCCTCCTCTGAAAACCACGTTTTCTTTATGGTCTTGGGAGTATTGAACGTACGCAAGAAATGATAAGGAGTATTAAGAGTGAGATGACCAAGTTCATTGGCCCCTTGAATAAATGCGGATTGCACATGAATTGATTTGTGCTGAAGACCACCACGAATGCTGATAAAGCAAAGAGTGGCTAAGACACTCCAACTCGGTACTGCCCACTTTAGAGCAAGGTGGCGGCCATACATTTTCCGCCCGACGCTGCTATCCATCCACCACAACAAAGCCGCAACGGTCATTCCAATCACTGGCAAATACCAGTAGTACTGCATGACCTGCAACAACTGCTGCCACAGATCTTCCCCAAGTGAACTAAAGAACTCGATCGAAAGTCTTTTACCGTTGAAAGTAAAAAGCTCGATGTCATTAATAGAGCCAATGAGAAAGCACCCGTTAAGTACGAAGAAGATTCCTCGTTCCCACTTTTCTGGGAAACGTGGAATGGCCGCGATGATGAGAAAAATAGAATTGATCCAACAAAGTGCCGCCCAGTCAAAACGCAGGCCGTGCACAAAACTTCCGAGAAGTGTGCTCACACTATGAGCAGCGTACAACTCGCCATGAGCTAACATAAACGCCAAACGCAGTACTGAATACACTCCCATCAGGAAGAGCATTCGTAGTGCCAACACTTGAAACGGTTTTGTATTCATAGGCAAAAAAAAAGCCCTCTTTCGAGGGCTTCTTAAAATAAGGTGGGTGCATCTTGCTATTCTCACACCTAGTTACCCAGGCACTACCTTCGCCGCAACTGAGCTTGACTTCCGGGTTCGGGATGTGACCGGGTATTTCCTCAGCGCTATCGACACACCCAAACTGTTAAAAACAAATTTGAGTAACTCTGTATACAATCACAAAACAAGATCAGCAAGCTTCATCGAACCATGTAGAAAATCATCCAAAGAATCCCCTCGTAGCAACAAGGGCAATGAAAATAAAGCAAAACGGGTTATTAGTATTGGTCAACTGAACGCCTCACAGCGCTTACATTTCCAACCTATCAAGCTCGTGGTCTACAAGCACCCTTAATAGAAATCTTATCTTGAGGACGGCTTCCCACTTAGATGCTTTCAGTGGTTATCCGATCCGAACGTAGCTACCCGGCAATGCAACTGGCGTCACAACCGGTTCACCAGAGGTTCGTCCAACCCGGTCCTCTCGTACTAAGGTCAGCTCCTCTCAAATCTCTTACGCCCACAGAGGATAGAGACCAAACTGTCTCACGACGTTTTGAACCCAGCTCGCGTACCGCTTTAATTGACGAACAGTCAAACCCTTGGGACCTGCTCCAGCCCCAGGATGCGATGAGCCGACATCGAGGTGCCAAACTCCATCGTCGATGTGAACTCTTGGATGGAATCAGCCTGTTATCCCCGGAGTACCTTTTATCCGTTGAGCGATGGCCCTTCCACTCGGAACCACCGGATCACTAACACCTGCTTTCGCACCTGCTTGGCGTGTTTGCCTCGCAGTCAAGCT
>JBEIPE010000385.1:0-2377 GCA_040377215.1 Halobacteriovoraceae bacterium | reverse complement strand
TTAGAAAAATCACTGTTCGCCTCTTCGCTGTTCTGCCCGATGCTCCCGAGAATCAAGACGACAGCATTCTCCCTCAACGAATCAAAGATGCTTGGAACAAAGAGCTAGAGAACGTTTTTGTTAAGGCCACTGACGGCAACACTTGGATGAGTTACAAAGTCGATCAGAACCCTATTGAGAGCGTCATTCTAGAAAAAGGTAAGGACATCTTCCTTCAAGGCAAAGAGATCTTGATGTTCTTGGGTAACGTGAGAGTGACGAAGATTTTTTATCAGAACCGACTCATCGATGCGCCCACTAAGACCGGTTTCAAGAGTTTGATTTTCCCTGAGTCACAGGCCACCAAGCACATGCTGCCCTTGTTTCCCAAGGCCACTGACGACATTCTCTACACTGCCGAAGAATACCAGCGACGCATGAAGATTGAAGAAGAAGAATTGGGAGCTAAGAAACCTTAGCTCTGCCAGTCAAGCTTGCGATAGAAGTTCAGACCCAACACAAACAACGCTAGATCCGGAATCGCCATGGCAACGGGAACAGGAATGTTCCCTTTGCGCGCCATTCCCACCAAGGCGAAAAACAATCCATAGAACAAGATCAAACTCCCTAAACCCCACAGCGCCGAGTTGCGACCTTTGCCGCGATTTTCTTTCACGCCGAGACCAAAGCCTAAGAAGGTAAGCAGCAAGCACACCAAAGGTGTATTTCGCCGGTTCCAATGCTCATACATCGCATTGAACATGTCTTTGTTATTGAACTTGTACTTCGCCTTGGCCTCTTCAGGCGTCATCTTGATAACTGCGGCCAACTCATCTTTACCAAGCATCGTTTCGCGCGGACTGATGCGATCAGAAAATTTATTCTGCGTGATGGGAAGTGAGTAACTTTGAAACAAAATCTTTTCGACATCCGCGTGAGAATTCTTAGTGGTTGTGATGCCACCGTCGTAGAGATTAAGCGTCAGCTTTTCAATGAGAGTCTTTGAATCGCGATCGTAAATTAACTCCCCTCTGCGTGCCATAATCACACGCTCACCCTGCTCTTCTTTTACGTGAAGAAAAACGTCTCCCAGGTCGCGACCATCGCTAGAGACCGTGGCGGGAAACATCGTGATACCCGGAATGGCGGTGAAGAACTGGCCGGCCTTAATCGAGGCGATCAAACCACTCGATGTAAGGAAGTTCACCTGACGCTTAAATTCGCGGTTGGTGTAAGGGATGATCTGTTGATTGAGGAAATAAACACTCGTGGCCATGAGCAGTGAAACGATCAGGAATGGGGCGAACAGCCTCCCTTTGGTGAGTCCAGCTGCGCGCATCGCAATATATTCGGAATCCGTACTGAGCTTGTTCAGGCAAAAGATCATGGAGAAGAAGGTGGCCAGCGGCAGTGCTAAAGGAATGAACGTCAACGCGAGGTTTCCCATCAAGCCGAGGAGAAAACCCACTGAAATATCACGACTCATGAGCAAGGCAGTCAGACGGACGAGCTCAAAAGTCAGAAGAAACATCACAAAGAAAACCACGCTCACCACCAGGGGGAGAATGAAATTCGCAGCGAGATAGCGTTGCAACAACAGGCGCATGAACACAAGGTTACCCAAGGTCTGTGTTCTAGGCAACCAAAGGCCCTCATGATAATCTTGCCGGATTCAAAGTCACGTATCAGGAGGACCTATGCAGTTGACCCTAGACCAAGCTGGCCAAAAATCAATGAATGCCGACGTGAGAATCGTTAGTGCATTCCAAAAAACTAAAACATCAAAAGTTAAAGGCAAAGAGACCACTGAGCACTCTGTCAGTGTTGATCACTGGGCCGATAAGAGTCTCAAAGAAGAATTCGCAGGACTTCGCGCTGGAAAAAATTTCAAAGCTGGCAAAGACGAAGTGCTCACTTTCACCGGCACGATGGGCGAAACCGTTAAAGTGGTGGGCCTTGGTGATCGCTCAAAAATGAAAGCTGAAGATCTTCGCAAAAGCATCGCTCGTATCTTCAAAGCCGTAAAAGCTGAGAAGCACACTTCTGTGAGCCTTGATCTTGCAAGCTTTGATGTTCTTCGTGACACCGCTCACGCCGCAGGCTTGATTGCAGAATCAATCGGCATGTCGAACTACAGCTACGACAAATACCTCAGCAAAAAATCTTCGGATGCACTCAAAGAAGTTCTCATCACAGGTTTTGAGAAGAAGAAAGAAGTCGCCATCAAGAAAGCTCTTGAGACTTCTGGCCACGTTGTGAGCTCGATCACCGTCGCTCGTGACTTCGTCAACGAAGTACCCAACGTCTTGCGCTCAACTGAGTACGCAAAACTCATCGAAGCGGATGTGAAGAAAAATCTTAAAGGCGTTAAAGTTAAAATCCTCAATCGTGCTCAGCT
>JBEIPE010000110.1:0-8791 GCA_040377215.1 Halobacteriovoraceae bacterium | reverse complement strand
TACGAGAGACAATGAAGTCTCGATGCCAACGTTGAAAGCGAAAGAGATGTTAGCCGCTTTCTTGATGAATTCTTTCTGTTGAACTTCAGCAGTCATCAAAGAAACGTCAGTTGTAGCTGCTTCGTCTTCGTACTCGAAGCCAGAGTTGCGACCTACGTAAGTGTTAGTCCAGTAGTCGAAATCAACCACTTCGTAATCGTCACCCCAGTAGTCACCGAAAAGATCGCCATTCAAGATGTCATCGTTTTCGATGGCGCGGAATTCTTCAGCAAGAGCTGTCGTGTTTGAGTAGTAGTCGTAGTACACGATCGCGCGGATGTACTGAAGTGATACCGCTTTATGCTCGTTGTAACGATCGTCGTAGATAACAAACCAGTCTTCTTGGCCCGGAGTTGCCGTACGAAGAGTTTCGTTCGTGTAGAGCTCAACATAAGACTGATAGTTAGATGATTCAATGTTGTTCAAAGCAGATACGAACTGATCAACAGTAACGTAAGCTGATGAATAGTTACCAAGAGTAGAACCCGTCGTGCCGCCAACAGTTGAACCGCTGGTTCCACCAACAGTACCGCCGCCTGAAGTGCCGCCGCCAGTGTAACCACCGCCGCCGCCGCCATTACAGCTAGCAAGAACTGCGAGAGCGCAGGTAAGAACAGAAGTCTTCAAAACGTTAGAAACAGAACTTTTCATCGGTGCTCCTTCGAAAGTTAATATGAACGGAATTACCTGAGCAAAACGTGTGCCATCATGAATGAACATTTTATCCAGCACATAATGCATCGCAAGGTGCGAGATGAATCTAGTGCAAAGTGGCCCAGGTGCATGCGCGTTGCGCAAAAATTCTATTTTCCTTAATTGGATTTTTGTCATATCTAAGCTTCATGAAAATCACTCTTCTCGCAGCTTTGCTCGTCACCCTCACTCATGCGGCCCACGCTGATTGGAAAAACCCAACGGTTCTATGCCCGGAAGAAGCACTTCCTAAAGGCGTCCCATGCCTCGACCTAAGCCGCGTGAATAACCCTTGGGATGATTTTCCGGCAGGCATGTCTGATGCGGAAATTAACCGCTGGAAAACCACACTCTCGAAAGACCTTAAAGTCTGTCGCTCACGGGAGAATCTTCGTCGTGAGGCCGTAACTCCAGGAAGCTTCACCCCACTGCAAATTCAAATCGCTTGGATGACCTCAAAAGGTGGGGAATCTTCTCGTGAAAAACTTGCGAAAATTATTGAGTCAGCTAACCAACTGCAGATGCCGCCACAAATTCTAGTCGGTGCTCTTACGCAAGAATCTCTTCTTGCTGATCTCGGGATTTCATCTGACGGTGGAAACTATTCATGCGGCATCGGCCAGCTGAATATCTCAGAATGGTGCCTTGGCATGAATACTCTTCCTGCCGCTGAAAGAGCGCAGTTAGGATGGCCAACGATGACATGCGATACTGTCACTCCGGCCATGGTGGCTCCGTTTCATAATTTAGCACTTCGCAAACTTGGCACTCGCCCAGAATACAGACTTGAGGCAAACGATTTTGCAGGCATCACCCTGAATCAGGTTGTTGGCCAATTCCCGACCGCCACTGCGGCCGTGCAGGCCAATCGCTTTAAAGCTATTTCTTCATTCGTCAGCAACTGCCAAAACTTCGCTTATGGCATTCCGTTCAAGGCTCGCAATATTAAGAATTTGTTTGAGACCTATATCCCCGCCAAAATGAAAGCTGAGGAAGTTTATGCAAGCGGAGAACGGTACGCCCGCAGCTGCTCAAGCACTTACCAGTCAAAATACTTTCCGCTTCATACAGGCTGGCTTTTGGCATTAGCCGCATACAATGCGGGTCCTTCTATGACTAAACTTCTTGAGCACTACCACCAGGCCAGCGGCGCTGAGATGCCTTCCTTAAATCCTTTGGATCTAATTGAGGCCCTCTATTGGGGTGGAGAGGTTCGCGCTGGAAGCAATCGTGTTTATTTCACGGGCGCAAACCAGAGAACATATTCACAGACTTGGTATAAGAGCTGTGTGGTTCAACGCCACATCGCACGCATCATTCAGCACGTGACAGTTCCAGGAACGACCATCGCACGCTCTCTTGAGGAAACACCCTGCTCTCAAGAAGTTCCGGCTTCCCGTCGAGCTTCCACAGGCGTTAAGAACTAAAACTTGATGTTGCGACTGGTGAGGAATTTTGAGAGATCAACCGACTTTACTTGTTGGACCTGGTTCGGAGTGTCGTTAAGTTTATGAGTTTTTCGAATCGCTGACAGAATTATTTTCTGCTTCAATGAATACACATAGGTTCCAGCAAGCTGATCCGAGATCAGAAGATGCTGCTCATCCAAGGCCTGGACGCCTCCACAAAACTCCGAATAAAATAGTTCTT
Source organism: Halobacteriovoraceae bacterium (assembly GCA_040377215.1). GTDB lineage: Bacteria > Bdellovibrionota > Bacteriovoracia > Bacteriovoracales > Bacteriovoracaceae > UBA6144. Next base: position 6,409 of record JBEIPE010000110.1, on the reverse strand, counting down.
TAGGGGTCGCGGAAAACTCAAACACCGACTTCTGCGTTCGCTGGTCATACTCATTGACCGTCGAAAAGGAATTATCCGATGGTCCAAGGGTAAGCCTATTCACAAATACTAAAATATTTCCGCGGGAGTTCACTTGAACATCATGGGTGTTGTGAGAATAGGCGATACGAAGCGGTGGCAATTGTTTATATGATTTAAAATCGGAAGAGATGACAAACATCCCCTGCGAATGACCGTTCACGATAAAATCGCCGGCCTTGAAAGCTGGGTTGGGATTTATCGGGATTTCATAAAAGCTATTAAAATGACTCATTTCAATCCCTGCACCCGTGATCTCATGGAAAGCAGGAGTGGTCTCCCAGGTTAACCAACGAACCCCCGTCTCTTTCAGAACTTGCTCCGAATCAACTTCGTGCAGAATCTTTCCCGCTAAATCAATAACCATGATCCTGTCAGAGCGAAACATACCGTTGTTTTTTATTGGAAAAGTTCTTGAGCCCAACGCCAGGATTTTTGTGCCATCGATTGAAAGATTGAGCTGGTGATGAAAATACCCAGGAATCTCCCACTTCACTTCGTTGTCTTTACTAAAAAATCTCAAATGCGTATCTGAAGCACTTACGAAGCTACCATCGTCAAAAAAAGCACAAAACTTTCCAGGAAAGTTGCTAACAATTTTTCCCTTCATATCCAGCACGTAGCAACCAGAGACAAGTTGGTTGTTCCAAAATTTCTCAAGACCGCGCGTATGACCCAAGAAGGAGAATAAGAGTAAACACAAACCAATACTCATTTTCATATGCAGAAGCTTTTTTCAGTAAATCCGTTTGGAAGCGGATGAGGGATTTTTATTTCTTGGACTTCTCTTGCACCGGAACAGAACAGCATAATCACGCGGTGAGATGCACCTTTGCAGTGGCCTGGAGTTCCCTTGCTATCAAGGAGAAGTGTTGAAGTAGACGAAAAAGATGATCCTGCATCCACTCTCGCACCCACCACGTTGGCCTTAAGGCACTCCTCTGACCACTTAGGAGTCCCATAATACGGATCGCGTGACTGCTCAAAAAGCATTCGTAAATAGCGCACGTGATTTTCAACAACTTTTTTTGCCTGCTCACTTGAATCAACGGGAATGTGTCGAATGATCGCATTCGCTGGAGCTCTAGGAACAGATGCACAACCCACAATTAAAAGCATCGCGAAGGACAAAAAACTAGTCATGGGTGCAGTACCCTTCTTCCACAACTTTTAAATTCATATCTGTCGACCAGACTCTGAAGGCGCCTCCACCTACGCAGTTATCGTCTTGACCAGGAACGACCAAGACAAATCTTTTCTCATCAGCAGACATAAATAAGACGGGCGCTGAACTCACACGGGACTCGGATTCAAGAATGGGCTTCAACTCATCTAGCGTTCCCTGAAAGACGTTCTCTCTTAATTTCTTGTGCGCCAGCCAACGCAATTTTTTATGCTCGTTAGGCAATATGCTGGCCACGTTTTTGGGAAGCTTCTTCACTTGCTTCCATTCAAATTTTATTGCCGACGTTTGGGCGATTTGTTTGATCTGTGGCATTTTCGTTTTTTCGATAAATGAAAAGGGCTGTGAGAACACATCGCCACGGTTTTCCACTAGGGCATGACAGGCATAGCAGGCGTTCTGAGCGGCCACGGGTTCTTCCGGAAAGGTCTTTCCGTCGGGGTCAAAAAGGGCGTAGCCCCAACCACCAGTGCTGGCGTACTTCTTTTTGTCTTTAACCATGAGCTGATAACGTCTAATGCCCTTAGGAACAACTGAGCTCGTGAACTGCTCATCAACACCGGTGTGAACGCCGGTTTTTGCAAAAACCGCCCCATCAGGATAATTGATCGCTCCCGATTGCAGCGTTTTCATGGCCAACTCATTACCGTAGGTCAGACGCATTTCGCCGGTATCTTTACGAAAACGTATGGTGACTAACGGCCATTTTTCAGGAAAATCTTTGTGCTCTTTATAGCTGATTCCATTCATAGAATCTTTGCCAGCATGATTGTCTGAGCCAAACGAGCTTAGGGATAAGAAGGCACAGAAAAACGATAAGATGATTCGCATGAATCTAATAATACACGTCTTAAATTTAAATGGGATTCTAAAGAAAAAAAGATGGTGCCCGGTGAGGGACTCGAACCCCCACGATCACTCACCAGATCCTAAGTCTGGCGTGTCTACCAATTCCACCAACCGGGCATGGCAGTAAGATTAAACTTTCAGCGGGATTCAGGCAAGCTTTAGGAAGCCTTTTTATCCGGTGCGCCAGGCTTCGCTTTAGAGGCTTTTTCTGCGTCTTTTTTGGCCTTATCCGCCAAATTCTTAAGCGCCGTGTTCTCAGAGCGCAATTTATTGATCTCTTTCTTCGCTTCACCCAGTTGATTCGTCGCAGTCGCGAAGTCGGAAGAGAGCTTTTTAACGGAAGCCTCCATCTGGGTGAGCTTACTTTTCGTTGCACCGTCACTCTGAGGAGAAGGAGCTTTGGCCATCGCGGCCGTCATTTCTAGCACCTTATGCTCCAACTCTTTCACCTGAGCATCTGCCTTACCAGTTTTCTGGGTCTGCTGTGCCAACTCCTGCTGAAGCTCACGGATTTTTATAGTCTGCGCTTCAGTACGAGCGCTAGCCGCGGCACTCGTAGGCCCTGCGCTCGACATCGCCTGGCGAAGAGATTCTTCAAGCTTCGCTTTTTCACTTCTCAGACGCTGAATCTCTGACTGATCAAGCTCAGTCTTGGATTTTTGTTTCGCAACTTCTTTTTGCAAGGCCTGCAAAGCCACTTCTGCGCGTTGTTTTTCCATGGTGATCTTACGAACATCTTCGTCTTTTTTCGGATTGCTGCCGGCCGCTTGTTTTTCTAAGTTAGCCGCCATTGAGGCAATCTTATTTTTGTAGACTTCAACCAGACGGCTCAGTGATTGCTTGTCTTGCTCAAGCTCTTTGATCTTTTGTTGTCCGCCGGCCTGCTGAGCAGCTCCTTGAGATGTCAGAAGTGCGGTAACTTTCGTTTTGAGTTCATGGATCTCGCTGTCCTTTTTCGCGACGATAATTGCCAACCCATCTTTCGCTTTTTGCACGACAAGATCACGAGTCTTCACGTCACGACTTGCCTTCTCAATTTCTTGCGTGAAGAACGCTTCTTTCTGCTGCATCTCCAGCTTTGCTTTGCGTACTTCTGTCTCCGCTAAGCGAGCCGCTTGAATAACTTTCTGCTCACGCTCAAGAATTTTCTTCATCTTCTCTTCAGCCGCTGGATCATTGCGACCACTGGCCAGACTCTGCATTAACTGCATCTTCTGCTCAAGCGTCATGACATCTTCGGCCGTCACTGTAGGCGCCAACGACACAGCTTCTTTCGCCTTGCGCTCAATTTGCGCCATCTGCTCACGAGATTCTTTAAGAATCCGGATTTCAGTCTGGGCGATATCAAGTTGAGTTTTCGCTTTCGCATTCTCTGACTCAAGCGTGCGCAAACGCACAAGCATGGCCGATTGCTTGGCGTCGAGAACCGGCTCTTTCTTTTGCGATTCTGCTAAAAGTGAGGGCAGTTCTTTGACGGTGAACTTCTGCAGCTCTTCCGCCCCTAAAGAATCCACCGATTGACCCAGACTATTGGCATAGGTCTGCAAACGACCACGAATTTTATCTGTTGTAGCAGAGTCGGTTCCTGATGATTTGACCGTCCAATTACCTTTGGCTTTTTCATCAATTCCACGAGCGATTCTCGTCACAAAGTCATCGGCTTTGACTTTCTCGCCTTTAATGATCTGCTTACTGATTTCTTCTTCGATCGTACCAGAGATCTTCTGAACAAGTTCCTCTTCTTCGACTCCACCTTTAACCACTTGGGAGTGTTCTTCCTCGCGAGGTCCGCCAGCAATCGTTTGAACAAACTCTTCTTCCGGTTGAGCAACCTCAAAGGTTTCTGGGAAAACTTCCTCATCAACTCGCTGAAGCTGATCAGGCAAGGGTTTGCTGTTGAGGACTTCTGCGTTGTCTTTCTCGTCTGATGGTGAGACTTGAGTGAGGCGCTTCATCTCAAGGTCAATCTGGCGCTCGATCTGACGACTCGTTTGAACTTTGTTAATCAGAATGCCGCTAAAACGTTGAGTGCTCATGGCCGTGCGGTCTTGCCACAATCCAGAAATCACTAACTTTGAGGCGTTTTCAATATACTGCACTTCCATAAAGTCTGTGCTGTGAGCACAGACAGAGAGTAAATAACGAATAGGATCCTGTCCGCTCGGTTGGCCAAAACTATCAATCAGGTATTCGCCAACATAGTTTCTAACCGAAAGATGGATCTGGACCACCATCTCTTTTCCGGTGTGCCCGTAATCTACTTCAATTGGAAGACTGCCGACTCCGGCCTGCTTGAGATACACGAGATAGTAGAACGCATGATCAACAAATGTGCGCACATTGACGACGGCGCCATCACGCGCATGAACGAAAGCGCTGAGACGATCCAGCTCGAGACCAATACGCAAATGGTTGGTGACCTTAAAGCTCGCACCTTCTTTGACGGAAGGGAAATTCTCATCGAGATGCACACTGGCTTGGCCCAAGAAGAACTTTTCAACATTGATTTGCCCCATAGGGCTCGCAAGCCAGCTTTGATCAATCACGAGGCGGCCATTATTCGTCACGAAATCGGCCAGCTCTCTTACCTCCGACAACGCCACCATGCTAACGTCATTGGCCATGGTATCAAACATATTTCCAAGCAGGTTGAAGTCCTGCTCACCACTTACCAAAATATGTGAAATCTCAAGCCCTGTCTCATACTCAGCGAGTGGTATTACGGTCATGCGATGCTTTGCAAAGAACGCAGTCAATTCAGGAGAAATCTCGCCAGAGTGATGAAGAATCTTAATCATGCGGCTTGCTCCTTTTCAGGAGAAGCAACATGCGCCCAATTGACGAGCTTATCGACAACACTTTGAACCGGCAGTCCACGAACAGGACTTGTGAGGTAGACACTCCACAGATCCTTCCAGCCTTGGCGGAGGTTCTGCTCGAGAACCTCTTCACGGTAATCCACGAGACTGTCGGCAAGCACCATGAGTGTTTCCCAATCGGACAACACTGATAGACATGATTTTTCGGGAAATCCACTGCCATCACTTTTTTCATGATGATGCAATACACTCAAGAGCAATTCAGGAAAGGTAAACTTCTTCTGAACATCGGCTTGAGCTCTCTCGTAACTCGATCGAGGATGAGTAAAAAACAAGGCATGCTCTTTCTCTGTCACTTTTTGTGTAATGAGAAATTTGCCACCTTCGCCCGGACGAATTCTTTCTGCCTGGCAGGCCAAGGCCACCCAATAAGTAAATGACTCATGAATCAAACCAGAATCGAGATACCAGGCGGTCTGATAGATCTCACGCAAAAAGACCGGGTCCTGATAACCACAAGCAATACTGAAGAGAACTGCCAGCGAAGAAACAAGTAAACCACGGCGGTACAGAACGACATGCTGCGCTTGGAACTCTTCAACGAGCTGAGCATTCGGTTGGAACAAACTGTGGCAGGTGAAGGCCCAGTCAAGCATGGTGAGGCCGCCCGACTTGCTCATCCCTGATCTCACTGCGTTCATAAATTTAAACGCTGCAACTTCGACATCTTCTGGATCAATCGCTTCAACCCAAATTTTATAGAGTTCGCAAAGTGCGTGAACGCGATCCATATTCACAAGCGGAAGAATCCGCAGTTGATGTGATTGAGCATAGTGCTCGCGCCATGCATGTTCGAGCACATCACCCGCACGCTTCAAGCGCAGAACTTTTCCGGCCGGACTAATAATGAAAATATCACCGGGCGCGAGTTCCCAACGCGACAACTCCTCACCATTTAATGGCGTGAGATATTCCACTGACGGTGGAATCCAACGTGTTTTTTCTGGTGCGGTCGACACTGTGTCAGACCCTCCCTTTCCTATCACTATTCGGAAAAACCCCAGTAAATTCGAGGAAAAGATGAACATCCGAGCGACACGCTCAGACGCAGCGCCTTCTGGTGGACGAGCAAAGCTCTCGCACTTATGATGAAACTCCACTGCAAAAAGGTCAGACTCTATGCTCATTTGGGACGCAATCGTTATCGTCGCTTATATCCTCATGATTTTTGGTATTGCTTGGCGAGTTAGCGGAAGAACTTTCAAAGGCAAATCGACGGTGGAAGGTCAGTATCTCGCTGATCGCAGCCTCACATTTCCCGAAGTCATTTGCTCAATTATTGCAACGGAAGTGTCGGCCCTCACCTTTTTGGGCATTCCGGCCTTCGCCTACAACACGGATTTCAATTTTTTGCAGATCTATATTGGCGCTGTTTTGGGTCGTTTTGTGGTCGCAAGAGTATTCATTCCTCGCATCTACG
>JBEIPE010000204.1:0-5626 GCA_040377215.1 Halobacteriovoraceae bacterium | reverse complement strand
CGATTTCGTTCGAGAGACGGACGACGACAATAATAATCGCCTCAAGTTTTTCTTCGGCACCCAGATGGATCGCACGCGCTTCCAACAAGTCTTGCGCCTGTTTTTAAATGGCCAAAAAATTGTGTTGGATCGTTCGGGACTTGAGCCTGTCCTTGAGAAAAAATTGCAGCTGTTCATGGTAGAGAACGAACTTGTACCTCAGGATATTAACTTCCTCACGAAAGTGACCATGATTCGTTTAGGCGAGGGGATGCTGCTCCTTCATGATGGCAATACTCTCAAAGATCAGGCGATCGCCAAAAAAATCGCTTTCTGGGAACACGTCACAAAGTACATGCAGTTAAGGCATTTGGTGGTTCGTGGTGAAGAGCCGCTTTTTTATACTTGGAAGACTCGTGCTACCGGAACGTTTGAATTGAAGTATGACGAGATTCGACGTCTTTCAATTTACAATCCAACTCCTCATCGCATGAAGTGCCAGGTGCAAGGTTCTAAGCAGTTTGCATTCTTAAAAGTCGTCGATCCCATGCAGGCGCAAGCGAAAAGTACGCCCATGGGAGTGGACGTCGAAGTCATGGCCGGTGGGTGGTTAAGTCTCGATTTTGGTCATTTCGAAGGATGATATGAAAGAAGGCCTCGCCATTAATTTGATCTATCACTTTGGCCACGATGTGGACTCAGAGTTTCCTGATCTCGCTGGCCGTTACCGTATCCTCTATTTTTTCTCAGAGGCCGGGCCTGTCGCGTTTGAGTCTCAAGAAGCCGTTTATGTGAAGCTTTTTAATCGCCCAACGACTCATCCTGTAACGTTCACGTCGCTTGATGATCTTAAAGAATTCGCCATGGGAGTATGCCAGCTGGTGAAAGCACCGGAAGTCTTCGTGCTTTCAGTACAAGACTACAATGTTGGGGTTGAAGCAGCTCGTGATGTACGTGCCTTTCGTGAAATTTATCGACGCTACGGTTTGAACCTCGCCAACCCCGATATCATCAACCGGGGCCCGGGTTTATTTGGCAAATTCTTCGGTAACAATCGTAAGCCCTAGATACGACATCTGTGTAATTTTTCCATGCTAGACGGAGAGTGCCCCAGGGCTTAATCTCCCGCCCGTATGTTGCCTTCATTTTTTGACCTCACCTTAACAGATCTCACAGACGTGCTTGTCGCACGTGGGTTGAATAAATTTTCGGCCGGGCAGATCTACGATTGGGTTTATAAAAAACATGTTCGTGATCCTGCCGAGTGGACCAACGTCAGTAAAGACACACGTGCTTGGTTAGCCGAGAGCTACGATTTCCGTTTACCGAAAATCGTTTGGCAAGGCCTCTCAACCGATGGCACCCGCAAATTTTTAGTGGGTTTTACTGATGGCAATACTGTTGAAGTGGTTGCCATTCCGGCTCGGGAGCGCCTCACTCTCTGTGTCTCTTCGCAGGTCGGTTGCGCCATCGGTTGTACTTTCTGTCATACCGCCACTCAGGGTTTGAAGCGACACTTGAAACCGGGTGAAGTCGTAGGGCAGTTCTTGGCCGTGCAGGAATGGCTCACTAAAAATGTGGGTGAAGACGCTCGTCTCACCAACATCGTTTACATGGGCCAAGGTGAACCTCTTCACAATTACGAGAATATCAAGAAAGCCACGCTGATCTACCTCGAGCCGAAAGGCATGGGGTTGGGTCAACGTCGTATTACACTTTCAACTTCTGGACTTGTTCCGGCCATTGAAAAGCTGATCGAGTTTCCACCAGTGAACATCGCGATTTCACTGCACGCCGCTCACAACGAAGTGCGCACCGAACTCATGCCGATCAACAAGGTCTACGACCTTGAACGTTTGTTCAAAGCCATCAAAACCATTCCACTGAAAGCTCATCGTCGTATCACTTATGAGTATTTGCTGATTGATGGTTTGAACGATGGCATCGCTGATGTGGAAGGTCTTGCGAGCTTGTTGCCGAAGGGCGAGAGCAAAGTGAATCTTATCCCGTTCAACGAATTCCCAGGCTCAAAATACAAAAGACCGTCTGAAAAGACGGTCTTCTGGTTCATGCAACAAATGGAATCTCGTGGGATCACCTGCACGGTGCGCACGACAAAAGGCACAGATATCTTAGCGGCCTGTGGCCAGCTGAAGAGTGCCTACGAAGATGGACGACTTAATCTCTGGGACGACCGCTCGCAGACTCGTCCGACCAACGCCAGTACTTCACTTCAGGCTCCTGCTCCTCAGTAACAGCAGCGGGTGACTTGCCTTGTTGAGCAACGCCACGCTTTTGTTCTTTCTGAGAATGAGGTGCTTCGTACTTATGTTGAAGCGCTTCATCGATGTCTTCGCCAATGACGGGCTGCGCGGCATACGCTTGCGTAAACCAAACTAGACCGGCCAAAACGACGAGATTTTTCCAAACCATAACCATCCCTTGGTTGGCCCCAAATGAAAGGGGCTTCATACAATCTTATCGGTGATTCACGGAAAAGTTAAAGCTTCGAAATAACAGTAGGTTAGGCGTTCAAAAGTCAGTTTTTGTCATGGATACTGAGGAAATACTCCGTGACGGAGTCAGACCTATAAGCCAATATCACCGCACCTATTAGTCTGACTAATTGTGCTGGAGTTTCATGCGTTTAACGCTTTTGCTCAGTTTGATTATTGTAAGTACGAGTGTCCATGCGACCATCCGCAGCTATTTCAATGGCCGCAGTTCACAGTCGTATGCAGATCCTTATCGTTCAACGATGCGCCAAGGTGACAACCTTGAAGCCATTATTATCGCTGAAATCGCCAAGGCCAACAAAAGCATTTTCCTCGCTGTCCAAGAACTTCGTTTGCCAGGTATCGCCAAGATATTGGTGGAAAAATACAAGGCCGGCCTTGATGTCCGTATCGTTTTAGAAAACGATTACAATCACAACGTGCTCGCGCAGCCGAATCTTCCTGAAGGGGAAGAGCCGGAAACTCATGATTCAACTCGCTATCGTGACCTCGTGTTGTTGGTGGATGCCAATCGCGATGGCAAGATTACCCGTGCAGAGATGCTGGAAGGCGATGCCGTTTTCATCCTCCAACAAGCCAAACTCCCTCTCATTGATGACACTGAAGACGGCACTAACGGTTCAGGTTTGATGCATCATAAGTTCATCGTGATCGATGGCAAACGTATGGTGTTGACCTCTGCGAACTTCACCCCAAGTGATGTTCATGGTGACGTCGGCGTACCGGCTTCTCGCGGTAACTCCAACGGGTTGATGGTTATTAATTCAGTACCTTTGGCGAAAATTTTCACTGAAGAGTTTAGTCTGATGTGGGAAGCCAAGTTTGGTTTGAGTAAGCCTTTCCGCGGTGCCCGTACTGTGACTGTGGGTGGAAAGAAGATCACGGTGCAATTCTCTCCGTCGTCGGCCAGTGTGGCGTGGGATGTGACGACCAATGGTTTGATCTACAAGACCTTGGCCAACGCCAAGACTTCTATCGAAGCGGCCCTCTTTGTTTTTTCTGAGCAGAAGCTTGCGGATGCGATGAAGATCGCCAGCAAGAAAGCCACCGTGGCCGTGATGGTCGAACCTAAATTTGCTTTCCGCGCCTACAGTGAAGTACTCGATCTTTTGGGTGTGACTTTGCCTAATCCAGACTGTGTTGTTGAAACAGGGAATGCACCATGGCGCCCAGCGGCAACTCACGCAGGTCAACCGACTCTAGCAGGCGGCGATGTGCTTCATCATAAGTTTGGTGTGGTGGATGCGCGCAAAGTGATTTTTGGCTCTCACAACTGGTCTGATTCAGCGAATCTAACCAATGACGAATATCTCGTTGTTGTAGATGACACTACTGTTGCAGCAGATTTCGGAGCTGAGTTCGCTCGTCTTGCCACTCGTGCGCGCTGGGGATTGCCGGAGCGCGTTCGTACAGAGATCGCAAATTCTACTGAGAGATGCTCTCCTCTCTAGCTTTCATTCGCTTCCCCTTTCATCTCCGCCCTGGTTATACTTAACCATCTGAAAAAACTTAGCGGAGGAGTTTTTGTGTCACGCGAAAGATCAAAAGGCATCGTAGGAATTTTTGCGCTCATCACGGTTTTATTCGTGGTGTTCATGGTGTTCGCCTTTTTCACCATTTCCAGCCTCCGCAATACTTCCGATTTGAGCTCTAAGGCCATGAAGGGTGACGAAGACGGCCAGATCGCTGTCATCACTATCGAAAACGCCATTATGGAGTCTAAGAAAATCGTTCAGTTGCTTCATGCTGCTGAAGAAGAAGAAAGCATTAAGGTGATCTTGTTGCGTATCGACAGCCCAGGCGGTGCCGTGGCCCCCACGCAAGAAATCTATGAAGAAGTTCGTCGTATCGATAAAACCAAGCCGGTCTACGCTTCGTTCGGCAGCATTGCTGCCAGCGGTGGTTACTACATCGGCGCGGCCGCTCGTAAGATCTACGCTAATCCAGGTTCACTCACCGGTTCAATCGGTGTGATCATGCAATTCGCTGATCTCTCTGAGTTGTTCGCTTTCGCAAAATACAAACCTGATCTCATCAAGGCCGGTAAGTACAAAGACATCGGCTCGCCGAATCGTCCGATGACAGACGAAGAGCGTTCAATCCTTACCGCGAGTCTTGCTGTGACTCATAAACAGTTCATCAACGATATCGTGAAAGTGCGCGAGGACCGTTTGCTTAAGAAGCCAGAAGAGTTTGCTCAAGGGCAAATCTTTAACGGTGAAGAGGCGTTAGCGATCGGCTTGGTGGATGAGTTGGCAGGACTCTGGGAAGCTGGCCGTCGGATTCACAAAGAACAAAAACTTAAAGGTGAATTCGGATTGCGTTTCTTGAAGCCGAAGAAAAAACGCATGTCCTTCAGCGATCTTCTGAGCGAAGGCGAAGAAACTCTTTCAGATATTCGCGGGGCCCTGGTGAAGAAATCGGGTCCGGCCTATATCCTTCCTTGGTAAGCCCTGATGGATTGGCCGCTCGCTCTTAATTGGATCCGCGATAATTCACTGACTGTGGTCGCTGTCGTGATCACCATCGTGCTGATTTATCACTACGTCATCGAGCGTGACCGCGCCGTAAAGCTCTCAAAAAAATACCGTCATAGTATATTTGAAGCCCAGTCGCGCATATTCCTGAGTGCCACTCAGTATTTGATCTCAGGAAACAAAGACCTCGCGATTAAAGAATTCTTGAACGCGGTTGATCTGAATCGCGAAACCATTGATACCTATTTTGCGTTGGGGGGATTGTTCCGCTCCAACGGTGAGATTGAGAAGGCGATTGCCATTCACCGCTCGTTGATCGCGCGCGAGAGCATCTCGGAAGCCACACGTTTGATGGCACTGAAAGAACTCGCCGTGGATTTTGACAAAGGTGGCTTCGTCGATAAGGCCATCGAAACCTACAAAGATGTTTTGAAAATCAATCGTGACCAACACGATGTGATCCAAGCTTTGTGTCGGATTTACGAAGACACCGAAGATTGGGATCAGGCCTACAACTACCGCATCATGCTTTCAAAAGTTGGCCACGAGAACCAGTCGGAGACCATCTCGCACATTCTCGTACAAAAAGCCAAGGCCCAGTTTGAGAAGGGGAACTTCCGCCAAGCGGTGGAAGACCTCGATGATGCTTTCCGT
>JBEIPE010000157.1:0-6836 GCA_040377215.1 Halobacteriovoraceae bacterium | reverse complement strand
TCTCTGCCTGCATAAGAGTAACTAACGGAGTTTAACACAATGAAAAAGCAACTTATCCTCGGCGCAGCTCTCGCGGTAATCGCGACACCTGCCTTCGCTACACGCGCTCGTTTGATCGCTCTCGGTGAGTATCAAACAAATGTCACTGGTTCTCTCTACATCAACGATAACCGTAACATCTTCTTGAACGCAGCTAATCTGAACAACTACAGCGACATGGCTTACTTGGAGCTCGGTGGCGATGCCACGACAACTATTGGTGCTGCAGGCACAGTACTTACTCGTGATCGCGACAATAACCAGCAAGCTGAGGGCGGCGTGTTTATGAAAGCCGGCTCTCTCAACTACGGCGTCTATTACGGACGTGAGTCTGCTTACGCCAACGAAATCCGCTCTTACACTCGCCTCTTCAGTGAATCCATTCACGAAGATGATCAAATCGATCTTTTCGTTGCTGGCGAAGCAGGTGTGAAGTGGGGTGCAAACCTTTCTTATACAAAATCAGAAGATGATTCCAATAATGCAGAGCAGGATAGTCTTGCTGCTCGTGTTGGTGTGATCGGTTCAATGTGGGATGCATTCTTGAATGTGTCACTCGCTAATAAAGCTGAAATGGATTCGACTGGAGTTGCTGGTAAAGATGAGTTTGAAGGTAAGCTAGGTTATGAGTTGGGCGGTAGCTACGAACTCGGTAATAACTATAAAGTCTTCGGTTACTGGCGCCACGCTACTTGGGAACAAGAGTCAGACTCGACTGTAGCTGTATTCAACCCAGCTGGTGCATCAACAGACGGATCAGCTTACCAAGGTAAAGCTGATGGTACTTACAACAAGTACACTCTAGGCGTTGGTCGCACTGAAAAGATTTCAGATCGCGGAACTCTCTTTACTAAAATCTCAGCTGACATGGTTAAGCGTGAACTTGATACTGACGATGATGGTAAAGCTAACCTCGATGATACGATTGTCCCTTTAGTCGTAGGTATGGAGTACGATGCTGAGTCTTGGCTGACGTTGCGTGGTTCAATAACTCACAATCTTTACGGCAAAACTGATAATGATTACGATGATTCATTGATCACTGCTGGTGTATCGAATGCTGTTACCTTGGATCGTCCGGACGGCAAGCGTACTATCCGTAACTCAACGAACGTTAACATGGGTGCGACACTCAAGTTCGGCGAACTAGCCATTGACGGTGTTGTTGGCACAAACAATGCTTCAGGTACAGCAGACACTACAACTGCTGAGAAAGGCATCCTGGCCACTGACAACTTGCTCACTCGTGTAGGCATGACTTACAAGTTCTAATCTCCGCTCTTTAACGAGATTACAAAGAAGGCCTGGGTTTATCCCGGGCCTTTTTATTTTCAGGATGAAATGTATGTCGATGGAGGCCTGGATGGCCGGGAATCGACCTTTTTTTAAGATCCCAATTTCTTCCATCAGCTCTCGGACGCGTGATCAATTTCAAGATGTTCTTATTATTTGAGTTGGCCCGTTTTTCTCAAGAAGAAAGGCGGGAAGGGGAATGCTCACGTTCGCCGCTGACACAATTCCTCGTTCATGATGAACCCCTTGATGCTCGAGAGCATCTGAGTCTGTGACATATTTTCAGTCACAGAGTCACCCATTCTTAAATTATCACAACATTCTCTGCGGAAGTTAGTTTCAAAAGTGCGCAGTAGATTTTGAATTCAATTAAGAACTATTCGTTCAAATCAACTCAAAAAAATGTGATGGCCCGGATTTGCGGTGTAGGAAGAGAAATCTTCCATGACGCCCAATGAAGGGCGCCTTTGCGAAAAGGAATATCATGGAGGAGATGATCAGGTTTCTGATTCTTCTCATCTTGGTGTTACAGCTTGCTGTAATGCTTCGGATGAGTTGAGCAGAATTTAGGGGAGGGGGTCACATCCCTTCCCCACTGATTATCTTCTAAAAGCTAACAGACTTCATTTTTGAAAACAACATCCAAAAAGTGCGCAGTAATTTTTGGAGAGTGAGGCAGGAATTTCTTCCTCGCACATTTTTCAGGGCTTCTGATTTTCGCGAATTACATTTTTTCCAGCTGGCCCGTTTTTCTCAAGGAGAGAAGCGGGAAGGGGAATGCTCACGCTAAACGTTGTGCCAGCTCCCCGCTCGTGTGGAACCCCTTGGTGCGCAATCACCTGGGTCTGAGGCGAATGCCTCAGCTCATCCCCTTCCCATTTACATTTTATCACAGCACTCGTTGCTGTCGTTACGTCGAAAAGGTGTGCAGTACCTTTTCGACAAGAGGGAAGAACACATGCCGCGCTCACTTCTACTTCGTTCAGAATCTAATGCTTATCACGTCATGGCCTGTTCATTTGAAAATGACGGATTTCCCATCCCACTAACGGAAGTATGGCGAATCGCTTTGCTGGAATTATTTCGCGCGTACGCCACTCATCAACTCCGTGTGCATGCCTTTGTACTTTTAAAAGATCGCTTTCATATGATTTGCGACACTCCTCGCGCCAATCTCGATCACATCATGCGGGATTTTCTGCGTAACATGTCGGTCGCTATTAATGTTCACGCATGCACTGAGGGATCCCGTTGGAATGGCCGCCACCGTCGCACGCTTATTGCCGCTGAAAGCTATTATGCCCAGGCCTATCGTTATGTTTATCAAGGACCGATTCGTACTGGGGTCGTGAAACGTGTGGAGGACTATTCATTTACCATACTGAATGTGCGCACAACTTTTCCCATTCAGTACTGGTTACCGAATTGCACACTCGCTTGGTTAAACCAACCGATCTCAGCAGCAGGCCAACAGCTGATAGAGCTGGGTTTAAAGAAGGGTCAATTTGATGTGAGTAAAAGGAAGCTGAAGGTGTGGGAGAAAGAATTTGGCCCAAACAGTGAGACACCGTTTGGGCCAAGAAATTCTAGTAGTACTTGATCGTGGTCTTGCGAAGACGTGAGCTTACGTCACGGCTGTTGCAATCAACATTGAAGGTCATCTTCAAAGTCGCGTAGAGAGAGCCATCGGCTTCTACACAGCGAGCGCGAGCGATGTCCAAATCAACATCAGTCAAAGAGCAAGCAACGCCCTTCTCAGAAGCGAAGCGATCCATTTTGTCTGTTGCGCCGGCTTCAGTCGCTGCCATCGCGCGGTCATAACGCTCACCCAAGCACTGTTGTACTGGTGGGAATGGATTGTGCGGAGGGAACGGGTAGTGTGGAGGGTACGGGTAGTGCGGAGGGAACGGCTGGTGTGGTGGCCAGTTTGGTGGACGGTGCTGCGCCATGGCTGGCAAAGCGATAACAAGAGTCAGAATTGCGAAAAACAATTTCATAAGACCTCCTAGGGGTATATGTCCCATCCTAGGAAACTTGCTTACCTCTAGTCAATTCGAGGAGCGCCAGACGGAGAATATCTTCACTCTCGAGAGGGAGGCCTTTCTCGTGAGCGAAGTGCTCCCATTTTTGAATTTGCCTCTCAAGCTCGTGGAGTTGTTCAAGCAGCAGAAGGGAATGACGGATGACCATAAGAAGCACCTCTGAGTTCTTATTATAGGTCATTTGTTAGGCATATCAAACAAAAGGCAAAATATTCATCGGGGCATATAAAATAAATTTTATAGTATTTGTGCCCCTAGACTGGCCCTATCGTCGGACCAGCAGAGTTAAGCTTTCGAAATGATGGGTGTTTGGGAACATGTCGAAGATTTTTGTGCGCGATGCAAAATATGACGAACCTAGTGCGTTAAGATCGGCTCCTAAACTCTCATGAGAGCAGCTTGAGTAGAGTAAAACGGCGGGCCGCTTCTGTTGGATGAGTTCAAGTGAACTGCCAAGGCCTCGTCTGGGAGGGTTCACTACTACAATTTGCGGATCCCACTTCTCCCAGAGCGCGCTGATTTTTTCAGCGGCCGAAGCAGTGAAAAGCGCGGCGAGATCGAGAGTGCGCGCACTCATGTTGGCATTCTCCACAGCAGCGGCGTTGATTTCTACGCCATGAACTTGATGGCCAGCTTGCGCTAGATGAAGAGCAAAGCCACCGACACCACAAAACAGATCGAGCACTTTTTCTTGGCGCCAAGGTGTAAGCCATTCCACGGCAGTCGCGTAGAGATGTTGTGCCACCACGCTGTTTGTTTGCATAAAACTTTGCGGAGAGAAATGGAGGTCAATAGTGTTGGCGCGATGGAGGAGAGTTTGTTGCTGCGATAAAATGATTTCTTCCGGGCCTTCGAGTAAGGCATGGGGAATGGGTTGGAGATTTACAGAAACAACTTTGAATGCCGTGAGTTCGGGCAATCCCTGGCGCACGCGATCAAGCGATTCTTTCGAGCGCAATACAAAGCGAATCATTCTCTCGCCGGTGGTGGGCGAGTGACTTAAGATCAGGCCTTTAAGTTCGCCCGTGCGCTGAAGAATGTCGTAAGGAGTGAGTCGCCAGCGCGTGATGAAATCTTTGAGCGCCGGTAGCTCTGTGTTCAAGCTCTCGGCCTGGACCGGGCAATCTAACAATTCAACCGCACTGCTGAGATCCTCTTGCAGCAATCCGATCACTGGATGCTCCACGCTTCCTGTCACAGTGAGTTTGATCTTATCGCGAAAGTGCCAGGCCGGTCCGGCGAACAATGCCTCAGGAACAAGGCCTGTGATGCTTTGCAGACGAGCATTCTTATCGAGATGCTGCTGCTCCAGTGGAATGTTCAGGAGTGAACAAGAGCGGCAGCGGCCAGCGTCGAAGTGACGGCAACCGCTCATTGCTGGAGTTGTTTATTCAGTAGTGCTTGAGTGGCGAGTTCCACGTCGTTTTTAAATTGCTCCAAACTCTCGTTTGGAACATTGTAGCTCTTGGCGACTTTCTCAGACACCATCGGCCAACTCAATTCAAACTGGTCTTTCATACATGAGAGTACGGCTTCAGTTTGCAGCAAGGCCTTGGCCTGAGCAGCAGGAACACGTCCGAGGCAGTGCTGACGAACGCGCGATTGCCACATCGGTGAGAGTGATGATTGCAGTGCGCCTCCCAAAACTTTCCAGCGGCGCTGTTTATGCTCTGTGAGTGACTTCTGCAGCTGAGCCGAGGAGAGCACTTCGCGACACAACGTAACACCCAAGTGGGCATTGAGCTGCTGGCGATCGTGGAAGAACATGATCGAAGGATAGTGATAAGTCAGACGAGTGAGGCAGCTTCCTTGGGGATCAAACGCTGTGGCCTGCAACATATGCTTTTGCAAATCGTTGCTCAAAGACGTTTTGATTTTATCAAGGTTTTGCCATAACCAACTACGTTCTTCTTCAGCCACTTTGGCGATTTCATTTTTCCACCACTGCTTAAGTGGGGCCGCAAGCTCGCTGCGCCAGTAGTGTGCTTCCGGAGTTTCACCCGGAGCGAGATGTTCCATTAATTGTACTGAAGCCGATTCAAGACAACTGGCGAAGCGGCCATCCAAGAATTCTGTGCCCGGGTTCACCCACTGAAGGGGAGCCGAGATCTTCACCATGGAGTTCGGTCCTTGGCGCCAGCAAGCACGCCAAGATTTAGCGGCCTCTTCTTCCATTCGAGTGAGGAACCACTGACGTTTAGCTCCGACGTCTTCGTTTACGCGCTCGTTGAGTGCTTCGAATGGATAATCATCCAGCACTTCTTCTTTCAACGATGAAGGCATGCGGCCTTCTTTATTAAGTAACGCTGTCAGACCTTGCTGGTAGCAGCTCTTCGGATCAGAGCCGTTGTGACATTCAAAGTACACCCACGTCGGATCAAGTTTCGCGAGTGAGTCTTCTTTCGCTTGGTAATCGCGCAGCCATGCCGGCCCGTCGGCGCGCATGCGCCACTCGAGCTGATCGATGTCTTTGTTGAGTAAGGTTTCCCAATGAGAGAGATAGGCATCGATTGCAACTGGGCCTTGCGGGAGTGGTTTACTCCATTCACAAGAACGGGCATGACCGCTTGAAAGCCAGGCACGTTTGTTTTGCAAGAAATCTGGTGTGGCCGTCTGACGTAAACATTGTGCCAACGGATGTGGCTCAGACAATGAAGCGATCCCACGTGTACGAGCTTTATTCAGCATCGCTGATTTATGTAAGTCGATACAGTCTTTAAGATGGCGATTCTTGATGTCACGCCATACCCATTGATCGCGTTTAAACTCGCGATTCATATCACCCTGGAGAGTCCAATCACGTTTGAAGAGTTGATCATGAAGAAAACTTTTAAGCTCGGGCTCTGCTTGGCCATGCAGCACAAATTTGGCGACCTGAGGAGCGAGAGCGCTGGCATCAAAGCTTTCTTGCTGCCATTTTCCGTCGCGCCATTCTCCAGGATTCTTTTTACTGAAGCGAGTTTGCCATTCAGGAAAGCTCCTAAGCCAGTGAGGCAAAAGCGCTTCGCTCATGCCAGCAGTAACATATCCTTGAAAATCAAGTGAGGGATAAACATCAGCAGCACATTTCATAGAAATACGGACGCGTGATTTCTGTGTCGCAAAGCACTGCCCTTCAGGAAGGTTGGCCTTCTCGATAGAGGTCAATACATGCTGATGGAAAAAATCAGGAGTGAGATGTTGCGCCAGCGCCCAAAGATTTTTCATCTCTGGTTTTGTGAACGCCTGCTCGGGATTTTTCCACTGAACGGCCAGACCAGTTTTCAAATACCAATGCCATGCGAGTGCGCCGTACTCACGATCAGCATCGCCACTGACCATGTCATACAAGCAAGGCACGTCTGAACAAGTGGCGAGTGTTACCGCATAAGGACGGAACTGTTCTTGCGGTAGTTGTGAGAGCAGGCGCGCTTGTGGGAAGTTGAGTTTCGCGAGATCCAAATGCAACCAGCGCCCTTGAAT
>JBEIPE010000361.1:0-2755 GCA_040377215.1 Halobacteriovoraceae bacterium | reverse complement strand
GCCGAGGTATTCTCTTCGCTCAAGCGATAGATGCCACGGTGAACGTTCGAGGTATGCTTGAGAAGATAAGCACTCATGGCATCGACGACTGGCACAGGCTTCAAGGCCGTGGCCGCGCTATCCAAGTAAGCGAGGCGCTTGCCGTTCATGGTTTGACTCAGCATAGGGAAGGACTCTTTCCAGGCAAAGCTCATACTCGCCCTCCTAAGAATCCGCGCAAGGACTCCGGCGCATTGTGAATGACTTCAGCAATGAAGGCCTTGGTTAACAAGGCACGAGCGCGTTCGGCGGGAATTCCGCGTGAAAGCAGATAGAACTGGGCGTCTTCTTCAATCTGGCCAGTGGTGCTGCCGTGGCTGCACTTCACATCATCAGCGAAAATCTCTAGCTGCGGCTGACCGATGGCGTGGGCTTTTTTACTTAACAAGAGATTGCGATTCATTTGCTCGGCGGCCACCAGCTGCGCATCGCGGGCGATGTAAACGCGACCCGTGAAAATCGCCTTGGACTCTCCATCAAGCAGATTCTTAGCGAGCTGTTTGGCGGTGGTGTTGGCGGCGTTATGGCGAAGGCTCGAGTTTAAATCCACTTGGGACTTACCTTGCAAGGCCGTGATGCTAGCAAGACTGGCATGAGCACCAGCGCCATTCATATGCGCTGAAACCTGCAGGCGAGTCATCTTGCCGCCCACAGCAACAAAAGTCTGGGAGAGTTGGGCACGTTCCGCAAGTTCACTATGGAAGCCAGCGATGTGAAGCGCATCGGCGCCTTCCAAAAGGGCGATGGCGTGGTCCACATGAGCGTCAGTGGCAAGTTTCAAAGTCGTTTGTGTCGCAGTCAATCCAGCGGCACTACCGGTGATTTCTTGTTCGATGGTGAGCTTCATGGCCGGTGCAATTTCAATAAGTAATTGAGCGAGAGTGGCCTCATCCGCTGAATTGGAATCGCGAGCAATGCGCACACGCAAAGAGCGTTCCGGTGAACGCGAGACCTTGAGATGGACACGGCCACCTTGAGTGGGGAGTGTGGCCCAGAAATCACTGGTGCTTTCTGATGTTGATTGAACAGCTTCAATTCCCGCCGGTAATTGGTTCACGACAGCAAGCCCACCGCTTAAAACAATATCAGCATTGCTTGTGGTTGCCGTGGCCGCCCGAAGTTCCGCCGGCAGCTGGCCTGCGATATTACTAAAACGCCACTCTTCCGTTTTTGGAGGCGGTGTAAGCGTCGCTGGAGTATTGAAACCTGAAAGTTTCATTAGTGTTTTTCCTCAGCTTCAGCGATGAGCCAGTCGTAGCCTTTCTTTTCAAGCTCGAGGGCCAAAGACTTATCCCCTGATTTAATAATGCGGCCCTTGTAGAGCACATGCACATAATCCGGCACGATCAAATCCAGCAGGCGTTGGTAGTGAGTGACAAGCACGATAGCGTTGAAGCGTGACTTAATGGCATTCACACCCTTGGCCACGATCCGAAGAGCATCGATATCAAGTCCAGAATCCGTTTCGTCCAATAGAGCGAGGCGCGGATTCAAAATCGCCATCTGGAGGATTTCATTTTTCTTTTTCTCGCCGCCCGAGAAGCCGGCATTCACATCACGCTCAAGGAAACGCTCGTCCATATCCAAGAGCTTGAGCTTCTCACGGACGAGAGTTTTGAATTGAGCATCATCCAGCTTGTCTAGGCCCTGGTGTGCGCACACTTCGTTAAAGGCCTCACGCAAGAAATCCACGTTGGTGACACCTGGAATTTCGACCGGGTATTGAAAGCCCAAGAAGACGCCTTCTTTGGCGCGTACATCAGGATCAAGCTCCAAGAGGTCTACTGGTTTGCGATTCACGTCATAAGAAACGCTGCCGCCAGTGACTTCGTAGGCGGGATGGCCTGCGATGACTTTTGAAAGGGTACTTTTACCTGAACCGTTAGGTCCCATGATGGCGTGTATCTCGCCGGCCTTGACCGTGAGGTTAATGCCTTTAAGGATTTCTGATCCTTCCACTTGGGCGCTAAGATTTTTAACTTCCAACATAAATTTATCCTACTGAGTTCTCGAGTTTCATTTCGATCAATTTCACGGCCTCCACTGAGAATTCCAGTGGAAGAGTTTTAAATACGTCTTTGCAGAAGCCATTCACGATCAAGGACACCGCTTTTTCTTGGGTGTAGCCCCGTGAGCGCAGATAGAAAATTTGATCAGCGCTAATTTTTGAAGTGGTCGCTTCATGCTCCACCACCGCTGAGTCATTGCGGACATCAATGGTCGGGAAGGTGTGGGCGCCACATTCACTGCCGATCAACATCGAGTCACACTGCGAGTAGTTTCTGGCACCCGTCGCCGACGGCATGATTTTCACCAGGCCGCGGTACACGTTGTTTGATTTCTCAGCGCTAATCCCTTTCGAGATAATGGTTGAGCGGGTGTTCTTGCCTACGTGAATCATCTTAGTGCCGGTGTCGGCCTGCATGAAATGGTTGGTGAGCGCGACTGAGTAGAACGAGCCCACTGAGTTCTCGCCCAAGAGGACACAGCTTGGGTACTTCCAAGTAATGGCCGACCCCGCTTCCACTTGCGTCCAGGAAATTTTTGAATTTTTCCCGACGCAATGACCGCGCTTCGTGACGAAGTTATAAATGCCACCCTTGCCCGTCTTGTCGCCGGCAAACCAGTTCTGCACGGTAGAGTACTTAATCTCCGCATCATCCAGGGTAATGAGCTCAACGATGGCTGCGTGCAACTGGTTCTCATCACGCTGAGG
>JBEIPE010000218.1:0-5089 GCA_040377215.1 Halobacteriovoraceae bacterium | reverse complement strand
GAGAGATGCGCCTATCGCGCTCTAAGATTGGTCAGCACCCGTGTGACTTCTGCGCCGACATAGAAAATGATCGACGAGTAATAAACCCACAAGAGTAACATCACGAGTGAACCTGCGGCTCCGTAGGCCGAAGCGAGAGCACTCTTGAAGAGATAGACCCCGATCAAATATTTCCCAATAGCGAACATCGATGATGTGACCAGACCACCGATGAGAGCATTCTTCCAGCTCAGACGGTCCTCGGGTAAATACTTAAACAGCGATGCAAACACAGCGGCGAAAATCATCAGTGAAAGAAGTCCATTCACAAACTTCCAGGCCAGCTGATGCTCTTTGAAATAGTAAGCGATCATGGTGCTAGCGAGCACGGAAATGATGCCTAATAAAGCGAAGGTGAACATCGCGACGAGAGAAAGCAGACGATGGCGCGCCCACACTCGGATGCTATTGCGAAGACGCGGGCCGACTCGCCAAATGATGTTGAGGGATGAATGGAGTTGAATGAATACCCCACTGGCGGAGATGAGCAAGGTCGCAAGACCGAGCACACCAGCGAGCGTGCTCAGCTTGGTTTCGGCCTGGGCGTTTTGCACGATGGCGGTGATGGCACGTGCGGCCTCTTCGCCCATCAGCTTCTCAATCTCCTGCGCCACCTCGAGATTCATGTCGATACCAAAGAGGCCGACAATAGAAAGGGTCAGGAGCAAAATGGGTGCGAGCGAGAGTGTGGTGTAGAAGGCCAGGGCCGCGGCCAGAGTCATCACGTCGTGCTTGATGAGTCCATCAAGGAAGTCGTTGAAAATGTACTTAAAGCTGGCCTTCATCGAGCTCGATTGTAGTTCTGAATCACCATGCTATCAATGCGCGCACGTTCAGCGGCCAGAGTTTTGTTCAAATAGTCCGAAAGTACACAAAACACGATCGTGCCTTGCGGAGCTTCGATAAAGCCCGAGAGAGCGGCAGTCTTTTTCAGCGTACCAGTCTTCGCGAAGACTTTGCCTTTCAAGCTGGTCAGACGTTTTTTCAACGTGCCGTTCAGTCCTGGGCGCGCCAACAAGGTTTTGAAGGTGGCGTAATCACCATCACGGCGGATCTGTTCAAGAAGCTCGATCTGCACAGCGCAGTTCGACTGATTGGCGTAGCTCAAACCTGAGCCATCGGCCGGAATGAAAGTGCTGTTGTTCACCGTAAGGCCTAAGTTGCGGTAGTAATCTTTCATCGCCTCAGTGCCGCCTAATTTCACCAAGGTGTTTTGCGCCATGCTGTTCACACTGTCTCTGAGCATTTGTCCGAGGTACTCATTGGTGCGTGCTTTCTCTTGATACGCCCACCATCCCGTGAAGAGCTTCATAGTCGAAGCTGGTTTCACCATGACGTTCATATTTTTATAAGCAAGAAGTTTTGTAGTGCCGTTAGGACGAATCAATTTAAACACGTGAGCGTAGGTGGGTGTCGCAGCTTTTTCGTCTGAGGCATAAGGGTCGAATTGATCGGCCAAAAATTCTTCAGTATCCTCCGTCGTCAATTGGGCAAACGCCATTTGAGTCGAGAGCAAAACCAAGAGTGCGAACAGGTATGATGTTTTCATGGGCCAATCTCTAGCATGATTCAGAATCTGCACTCGAAAGACTGTATTTTTTACATGACGTAACTGAGGAAATAGTTCCAAACAAAGACAGTGAATAGCGAGAGCGGAACACTCACCCCCACCATTAAATTCGCCAACTCCTCGTCTAAGCTGAAATCTGCCGCAACGACGGCTGATGTGATCATGGTGGCCATGGCAGCTTCGAGCAACGTAACCCGGGTCACGAAGTCTCTCTGACCCAAAACAAACACATACAACACCATGAGAGCTGCAGGTGCGAAGAAGAGCTTATACAAGAGCCCTAATGAGAGAGGCCGGCCGTAACGGCGCAAGGTACTAGGACTGAGATTGAGCTGAAAGCCCACTGCAAAGAGCGCCAGCGGAACGAGCGTACTTGCCAAGCGTGCAAGAAGGATCTCAGAGATTCCTGAGAAGACAAAACCAAAAGCCGAAAGTGCGAGCGCGGTGAGAAGTGCTAAGAACGGCGGAAAACTAAAAACCTGGCGTGGGATGGAGCGCGGCTTACCATCACGAGGACGGCCGTAGCGTGAGGCCACCACAATTCCCAACGTCGAAAGCACAAAGAATGAACCGAGCTGATCAACCAACACGCCCCAAGGAACGGCTTCACTTCCGAGCAACGCTTCCAATAATGGAAAGCCAACGAACGACGTATTGCCGAGTCCGGCGGTGAGTATCAAAGCGCCGGTGCGCGCGTCACTCCACTTGCGGCGTTTGCCGATCCAAGCGATGAGGGCCCATGATCCAGCAAAGAGCAGCCATCCCATAGAAGCCGGCAGCACCAGAGACCAGCTCGGAGCTGTCTTCGAAAAGAGATTCGTGATTTGCAGTAAGACAGTGGCGGGAAACGAGACGAAGATCACAAAGGCATTAAGCGCCGTGTGAGTGTTGGCAGGAAAACGTCCGGTACGTTTGAGCAAGAGCCCTAGAAGTAAGCAAATAAAAATAAGAGCGAGATTCGACAAAGCTTAGCTCACCACACGAGTGCGAATGGAGCGCGAGAGCTTATCAATCTTCTCCGCCAGCGCCTGCGCCTGAGTCGCTGCCACATCCATGATGATGTAACCAATGTGCTCATCCGTGGCGAGGAACTGACCTTCGATGTTGGCACCCGCTTGTGAGATGATGCCGTTGATTTCACCCAAGACACCCGGCTCGTTGCGGTGAACGTTGAGGATCCGTGAGGTGCCTTTACGAATAGAAAGATCGACGTTCGGGAAATTCACTGCCCCCGAGCTTGAACCAATTTTTAGATAACGGCGGAAACTCTCGGCCACTTCGCGGCCAATGGCCTCTTGCGCTTCTTCGGTCGAACCGGCGATGTGCGGAGTGAGAATGACGTTGGGGAGATTCTGCAAGGGAGAGACGAATTTGTCTTTGTTAGAGGCCGGCTCATCAGGAAACACGTCGAGGGCACAGCCCGCGATTCTTTTCTCTTGAATGGCCTGCACCAAATCTTCAATCACCACGACCGTGCCGCGAGAAGCGTTGATGAGGAAACTTCCCATGCGCATGCGCTCGAACTGTTTTTTTCCAATGAGACCGCGGGTCTCACTGTTTTCTGGAACGTGCAACGTTACGAAGTCGGAATCTTCCAACAAAGCTTCCAGCGTCGGTTTCACGCGAGCATTGCCTAACGGAAGTTTTTTGACGACGTCGAAGAATATTACATGCAACCCCATCGCCTCGGCGAGTACGCTCACCTGACTGCCGATGTGGCCGTAGCCCACGATGCCCAAGGTTTTGCCGCGCACTTCGCGCGAGCCATCAGCGGATTTCACCCAGCGGCCTTGATGGGCCTGGGTGTTGCGATCACCGAGTTGACGTGAGAGTGCGATCATTTCAGCGATGACAAGTTCTGCGACACTGCGAGTATTCGAGTGAGGAGCGTTGAAGACCGGCACACCTGCAAGGCGTGCGTTGGCGAGTGAAACTTGGTTGGTGCCGATGCAAAAGCAACCGATCAACGCGAGCTGCGGATTTTGCTTCAAGACTTCTGGAGTGATTTCTGTTTTTGAACGAATGCCGATGACGTTGTAGTTCTTCAGCAACGGAATCAATTCAGCTTCATTCGGTGCATGAGAGATCAAGTCGACTTCGAAGCCTTCCGACTCCAAAGACTCTTTGGCGACAGTGTGAATATTTTCGACGAGTAAAATACGCGGTTTTTGCATGAGATCCCCCACAATATTTTGTCACCTCAGGTCTCGCTTGTTAAGCTTTTCCCATGAAACTACGTGTTGTTGATATTGAGACCATGAAACGCAATAGCCCTCCCACCTTGCTCAATTCCCTGGGCATCGAGATCACCCGCATCACGGAGGATTTTATTGAGGGCACCATGCCGGTGGACCATCGCACCCATCAACCTTTGGGCATGCTTCACGGCGGAGCTTCCGTGGCCTTGGCGGAAACCCTCGGAAGCATCGGCGCCAACCTGTGCGTCGACTCGCAAACCCACTATTGTGTAGGTTTGGACATTAACGCCAACCACATCTCCGGCATGCGCTCGGGCACTCTGACGGGCATCGCCAAGCCGTTGCACGTCGGTCGCACCACCCAAGTATGGGAAATCCGCATGACCGGCGACGATGGAAGACTGGTTTGCATCAGCCGCTTGACCATGGCGGTGGTAGCGAAGAAGCCGGCCTGAAAAGATTACTCGCCTGCGCCTGTGACATCCGGATGTGAGGTAAAATTCGACTTCACCCGGAGGCCCTCCATGCGTTTTTTTGCCCTGGCCATAGCTCTCATGAGCACCTTTGCTGCCCACGCACAAATGGCAACTCCCGCTGAATCCATCGATCTCGCTCTCGCCAAACCACTTCAATACGTCGGCATGTACGTCGATCCAGGCAGTGAATCAGGCACTATGAAAACCTGCGTATTCCGTAACGAAGATGTCACCGTGATCTATGAATACTGCCGCAAAGTAGAAGCTCCCGCGGTCTCCATCCGCATCTACGTGAATGAATCGAACAGCAGCGTGAACATCTACGCTGAAGGCGCGCTTGATGCGAGTCAGATCCGTCGCGACTTCTACTTCGATCCTCTCTGGCGTGTGCGTGCTGCTTTCAATACTGAGAGCTATAAACCTGATATGACCGTGGCCGAAATGCGTGCCTACGATGAAGAAACCGCTCAGCAGCTCGGCTGCTCAGTGTTCTTTATGGAAGGCATGGACCTCATCCAGCGCTGTTTCGCTGGCAGTGGAATGGATGAAGAAGCCACTGCTGCTTGGGTTGAGAAGGCCAGTGAGTTTTGGCATAAACCGTCTGAGTCTTGGTACACATTCCAAAAACTCATGCGCACGAAGGTTAAAGCGATTTTTTAAGCTCAACGATCTGGAGCGTGGTCATCTCGGCCAGCTCCTCGCCGCTCACGACATCCGAAATCACATTCTTTAATTTCACTAAACCGTGATGGGGAAATTTCCCCGAACGGCTCAATTGAATAATCTCACTCACCATCTTGAGATTC
>JBEIPE010000118.1:0-8322 GCA_040377215.1 Halobacteriovoraceae bacterium | reverse complement strand
GCGAAGACGGTGTATCAGAAGTCGCGGAAGATGAAGTAGGAAGAAGATCACGTGGAACTTCTTGAACTCATCCTCTCTTTTTTCTTCGAATGTTTCATGACGGGTTTCGTCGAAACCATGGCAGACATTGTTTTAAGAGTTTTTGAGTTTGGTTCATCTCCAGGATCTTGGTCTGAGTATGAATCGCGACGAAACAAGAAACCAAGTCCTCTCCTGACCTTGCTCTGGTATACCATCATCGCTTCCGCGCTCGCTTATGGCAGTGTTCTGCTATTCCCGAAGCATTTGATTCATAATGAATTCATGCGAACCATTAATCTCGTCACAACTCCCGTACTTATAGGATTTATAATGCGTGGTCATGGACGTCGACTTGAGAAGAAAGATTTACCAGCGATCAGACTTGATAGCTTTTGGTACGGCTTCGCTTTCGCGCTAACATTTGCGTTAGTTAGATTTTTTCTGGCGGACTAATCATCAATCGCGGGAATACTGCAACGCTTACTCATCTTCGCGCCGTACTTCTGCAAAAGCTCATGGGCTTCCACATCAACCAAAGTCGGCAATTCTGGAATTGAGAAATCTCGGCAATCGTACCAAGCAGGGAAAGCGATTTGTTTGCCGCGTTCTTCATATTGGCCTTCGGCTAAGATCGCTGGCACCGAAGCCTTGATAATCTCTTCCACGGCCTCCATTTTCATGTGGCCCTTATTCATCAGGTCCAAAGCGATATCAATGCTGCTCGCAAAACCGGTCTGGCCAGGGAGGATCGGTTTACCGCGCTCTTCAAGATCACCAATCATAGAGTAGGCGACACGAATATAAGTTGGTCCGCTTATATGGGGAAACTCTTTGCGAATCTGCGCGTAGATTTCTGTGTCGTGCTCACCATTATCACCAATCAAGATCATCTCGCGGGGCTGGTACTCTTTAATAAAGCGGCGAAGCGAATCGATCTTATGGGTATTGCCGCTAAAAATCTGGCGCCAGCGACGAGTGACGAGATCACCCTTAGGGAAGTTATTGGTCTTCAGGAATTTCTGGTGAATATCGCCAATGAATTTCTTGGGAGCATTCGAGAGATATTTGAGTGTGACCATGTTCGGCAGTTCCACGATGGCGTGGTAAAGCTCCGGCATACCGATGAAAGCGTTGTGAACCATCGGGCCATTGGCCAAAGCCGAATCTTTATCTAAAACGTGAGAAACCTTGATGGTGTCGTCCACATCACTCACCACCATGAGTTGAGCATGGGCGCTAAAAGAAAGCAGGAGGGCCAACAGGGTGAATCGCATGTGAATATTATGGGGTCTAAAATCGCAGCGGTGGGGGGAGCCTGTAATCATTACAAGTTTCAAACGGCCGCCCCGTTTAAGGGCAGAATAGCCTTATGAAAACCCTTTTGATCCTGCTCCTCTGCATGAGTTCTCACGCCTTTGCCCAGAGCGAGGCCATCCGCCAGTGCTTAAGCAAGTCGGGTGTCGTACCCCTGCAAATCTTGGCCAAAACCTCTATTCCAAAGAAAGACCTGGATATGACCCTGTTCACGATCTGTGATGAAATGGATGATCCAAAATACGAAGACACTCCGGCGCACTTCGCGCAGATTGACCCTTGGTATGACCAAGCCGTTTCGGTGGTTGGTGCAACGTTCAGTGGCATTTATAAAGAAGCTATCGCGGCCTTGGCCGAAGGCCTCACGGGCTCGGATGCGCAACTACGCTACCGTGCGCACTTAAATATGATCAGAAAAATCAAAGACCCGTATCAGCGCATTTACCGTGTGTTCAATTTGGCGCGTGCTTCACAGGGGGAGTACAAACCGATCTTGAATCTCATCCGCAATCCGGGACAGATTATCGATGCGGCGGCAGCTGGTAAGCCAGGCGGCATTTGTCGTGAGTTCGCTCTGTTACTTTCATTCAGCTTGAAATGGGTGGCCCGTCCGGACGGAGATACGATTCCTGCCCATGGCGGCCTAGGTCCAAATTCATTCAACGTGTCAGTGAAGTACAGCATGCAGCACGCCTGGGTGCGCGTTCATTTGCCTCGCTATGAAGGTAACCGCTTGGTGGGCTTTGATCGCTTTGATTTGGATAGCACCTGGCATGACAAATTTATCCCACTCAATCCACGCCGCACCGGCGAAGAGCGTGTTTCTCTTCAAAATAAATATAACAGATGCATGAAGGCCACCGAGTGTGTAAATAGATTGCCATGAGTGATGCACGCATTATTGAGTTAGAAATTAAGTTCTCTCTTCAAGACGACTTTATTCAGCAATTGAATAAGATCGTGACCGAACAACAGCAGCGAATTGAGCGGCTTGAAAAAGAGCTGCTTGATCTGCGCAGTGTGGTTGAAGCGGTTAAAGATATGGATAGCAAGCCACCGCACTACTAGACCTTGAGAATCTCAGCTTTGCTTGAGGCGATGAAGCTCGGATGGGTGATCCGCAGATGCTTCTCCGCCAACTCCAAGTGCTGATAGTCTTCCACACAAACACATTGGGCTTTAGACTGGCATTCAGCGTAGCGATCGCCTCGTAGCTTGAGTTTAAAGCCTGCGTCCAGCACAGAGCCTAAGCGCTTCTCAGGCGTGAAATCAGAGTAGGTGGCGCATTGGTGAATCTCACCCAGTGGATTGATAAAAATGTACTGATGGCCCGCGGAGCATTGCCAGCCGCTCGGCTTCTTGGCCAGGGTGTAGACCTTGTTAGGAAAGGCGACGTTTAAATCCATAAGCTCAGGGGCCACTTCCTGCTCAATGACGGGGATAAAGCCTTTGCCATCATAGGCGCCGTTAAAATTAATCCCCAATCCGACATGCAGCTTAAGTGAGTATTGGCTGCATAGTTCACGGAGCTTGTTGACCTGGTTTGTGGAATCTGGAAACAGTAGGGCGTGCACCACAACAGAAACGCCATGGTCGCGGGCGATGACAGCGGCCTCAATGAATTTCTCCACGGCAATCTGGGTGTGATGATAGGTCATCCACAAACTGAGCTTTTTGACGTTGGCCTCTTTCGCGAACTTTTCAAACTGAGACTTCGTGAATGAGCCATTGGTGAGAACTTCCAGAAACTCAAGATTCTCGGCGTGAGTCATACGGGCGATGGTGGCGAGGTAGCTCTTAGAAACAAAGGGCTCGCCCGTGGAATTCATGCGGATGCGCAGCTGATAGGGGAGTTCACTCATCCATTTCATCACGGCCTGATGAGTCGCCTGGCTATCTTCGCTGTTCCATTCATTGTTATCGGTGATGAGAGGCTGCTCCGTGGAGCAGTAGGCGCACTTGAAATTGCATCGACGCAAAGGGCTCAAGTACCAAATGGACAGGGTTTCTCTCATAGGGAAATTATACGAGAAAATCTGGTTTTATTCTGATAATTTTAGGGGGTGAAACTGCAACGCTATCCCTTCAAGAAGAACGACACGCTCCAGGCGTGGGACAGCGCCGATGAGCTGATGCTGAAGCATGTAAAAGCGCTTGAACTCAAAGGTAAGCGCATCCTGATCATCAATGATCACTTCGGTGCCTTGAGCTGTGGGCTAGAAGGCCAGGACATCACCACCTACACCGATTCATTTGTCAGCATGATGGGCATTCGCCTTAACAGTACCCAAAGAATTCAGCCAATCCACAGTCTCGGTGCCATGAGTGGTTTGTACGATTACGTCTTGATTCAGATCCCTAAGAACATGTCTTACTTCGAAGACATCCTCTGTCGCCTTACACATCATCTGAAACCAGAGTCGCAACTGATCTGCGGATCCATGGTCAAACACCTGGCGCCCACCAGTTTTGATCTCTTGAATAAATACATTGGCGAAACCACCACGAGCCTTGCTGAGAAGAAGGCGCGTCTTGTTTTTGCGCGCTTTGAAAAAAACGCAGTCGCTTCGCCTTATCCTCAGACCGTGAAGCTGGATTCTTTTGAGCTTCCCTTTAGCAATAACTCCAATCTCTTCAGCCGCGACAAGCTCGACATTGGCTCACGCTTTTTCTTAGAGCATATTCCTCGCGGGAATTTTAACAGAATCCTTGATCTCGGTTGTGCCAATGGCGTGATTGGGATTAAAGCGAAGATGCTCAATCCTGACGCCAAGATCATCTTCAGTGATGAATCGGCCATGGCGATTGAGAGCGCGCAAACCAATTATCAAAAACATTTTAAAGACACAGCCGAGTTTGTTTGGACCAATTGTTTTGAGGGGCAGCCCAAGGGCACACTTGATCTTGTCCTCTGCAATCCGCCCTTTCATCAAGGAACCACGGTAGGTGATTTTATCGCCTTGCAGATGTTTCAAGACGCTTATGACTCACTGAAAGTAGGCGGCGCTCTTCGCGTAATTGGAAACACACACCTGGGTTATCAAGTAAGACTCAAAAAATTGTTTGGGAATGCTTCGATCGTGGCGACGAATCAGAAGTTTTTGATCTGCGAAGCCGTTAAGAAATCCTGAAGAGCAGAAAGATCGTTCCCTTCAGCATAATCACTCTTCTTGGCCACGCCCCATGTCTGGCATGTCCGCCCTGGGGCCTTGGTGAAGTTCGCAGAGGTTCCACGCACTAGCACACCGACCTGCTCACCAGATGCATTAAAGATTGGCCCACCTGAGTTCACGGAGAAGGTGTCGAGGTTGTGCTTGAAAGAGACGTTCTTAGGATCAATAGAAAGCACCTCGCCGGTATCCACGACCTTCTGTGAAATACCCAGAGGGTAGCCAATCATACTCAACGGATCGCCGACCTTGAGACTTGCTTCGAGATCGAGTTTGATGTGCTTGCGCCCGATCACTTTTCGATCGAGCTTAATAACTGCCAAATCGATGCCACGAATACTCAGATCAAACTGCGAGAAGACCACTTCCTTGCAATTGTAGACTTGGTCCTGGCTTACGGTGTTTGAGCCGCTCAGATAATCAAACACCACACTGTAAGTCTCGCACTCATAACCCTTACTCGCAAAACAGTGGGCGGCCGTGAGCACAAGATCATCCGCAATCAAGCTCGCGCTGCAGTTAGCAATATTCTTCTCTTCAACGAAAGGCTGGTCTGAGCACATATTGAACTCGGCCATGGGTGTACCGGTCAATGCGAACTGGTCTGCAGAGATTTTAGCGATGCGATGTTTTTGAACCAAGGCAGGCACTGAGCGAGCGAGCTCTTGATGGAAATTGGACGCGTGAATCGTATCGACACGATTGTCTTCGTCGAAGACGCCGGCAGCGGCCATCATAGGGAGGGCGAGTAAGGCTAAAGTGAGCATTTGTAGAGGTTAACTCTTTAGATCGTAGCGTGGGGAGGCTTTGAAAAATTTACAAATTAGGCTATAATAGGGATGTGTCTAAAGTGGATTTCACCCTCACTATTCCTTCACGCACTACCGCCTCAGTCTAGTATTGGCTGACCCCGCCTATTGCCGGGCAGCCTAAGTATCTCTACCAAACATAAAGGCAATCCCATGAATGAAGATGTCATTCTCATCACTGAGAAAGATCTGTTACGTATTAAGCATGTACTGAGTTTTCAGAAATCAGAAGAGTTTGAGAATCTCGAACTCGAACTGGATCGGGCCAAAATCATTTCTGACGATATTGTCCCACCTGACCTTGTCACCATGAATTCGAAGATCAAGTTCCTGAACGTTGAAGACAACAAAGAGATGATCATCACGATCGTTTATCCCTCTGACGCCAATTTTTCGGAAGGGAAGGTGTCTGTCTTGGCTTCCTTGGGGGCGGCGTTGATCGGGCTACGAGTGAATCAAGAGATCAAGTGGATGTTTCCTGATGGCAAAACCAAGACGCTTAAACTTCTCAGCGTGATCTACCAACCAGAGGCGAATGGGCAGTGGCATCTCTAATGGGACGGGGGTCTCAGAGTCTCAGCGTCGATGGGCCACTTCGCTGCTGATTCATACTCAAAAGCGATTTTGATTTCGAACTCAGGCAGAGTAATTTGCACGAGAACGGCTTTCCAGCTCACACCATCGACCGTCATGACATTCTGAAGCTCTTTGGCCGTACTCAGAATCTCAGACTTGTCAGGTGTGCTGGGTGTGGCATGGCCTTCCGTACGATAGATGAATCCGCTGACGTCGGGTTGACCATCGAGGTTGATGACAGCCGAGATGGACACCCAGTCATCATCATCAAGGGCATCATCTCCAAGAATGAGTTGGCCGATCTCGTCGACTAACTCGTTGGCGGCTTCTTCGTCGAATTTGTGTGTCATAGGGGTTTTTGATACCATCCCAGGCATTATGCAGCAAGAATATCTAGATCAAACCTACACCGGCAAAGACAGCTTACCAGCGACTTTCAGAGACGCCTCTTTCGAGGGATGCACCTTCATTGAAAGCGACTTCAAAGAGTTCGACCTGGCCCATGCCCGCTTCCTTGATTGCACTTTTAAGACGTGCGATCTGAGTAACGTGAATCTTGGCAATGCGCGCATGAGAGATGTGGCATTTGAAAACTGCAAGCTTATGGGAGTGGTGTGGACGAAGCTTGATGATCTGACGAATCCGACATTCAAATCCTCTATCCTGAGTTATGGCAACTTCAGCGGACTCAAGTTGAAGAAGAATGCTTTCACAAAATGCATCTTGCACGATGCGGACTTTGCGCAGGCCGATTTGTCTGAATGTGATTTTAGCGAGAGTGATCTATTGAATGCGCGCTTTGATGACACCACGTTGCTGAAGACAGATTTCCAAACGGCGTTCAACTATCTCATTGATCCTCTTCGCAACAAAGTCCGTGGTGCGAAGTTCTCACTGCCTGAGGCGGTTGGACTGCTGAAGGGGCTTGGGGTTGTGATTAAGTAGGCTAAATTTCTTTGTAGAGTGTTTCAACGACCACTGTGAAATCTATCTTGTTCCAGTTCTTCTCGATAGTCTCTCCACTCGTGAGTGCGATGGTGAAATAGTTTTCGTACTCAACATCAAGATAAGTCCCACGTCCTTGATCTGGATAAAATTGAGTGTCATTGCGGGCCTCAGGACTCCAGCCACAGCAAACGAAATCGAGGGGTCTCATTTTAAATTTATCGCCCAGATACTTTTCCACCGACTTCGCGTCCGTTCCTTTAACTGAATACTTCGCAAACAGCTTCGGCTGAGCGTGCTTAGCTTCATCTTCTTTTTCGCAACCAACGAATTTGATCTGTGGATGGTCCATTTTCCACTTGGCCAAGAAATCTGTGCAGGCTTCACTTTTTTGAGGAGTCGATGAAGTGGATGTCTGGTGTGTGCAAGCAGACAGCAAGAGTGCGATCAAAATGAGAAGAAGTTTCATAAGCTCTGCTCCACTAACAAGAATGATGGATTTTAATGGCGCACCCGGCGAGATTCGAACTCACGACCTTCAGCTTCGGAGGCTGACACTCTATCCAGCTGAGCTACGGGTGCAGGCTGGGGGACTCTTACTTGAGTTATAAATTTAACAGTCTGGGGCAGCAAGAACAATAGCGATTCCGTCTGGTAAATGCTGGCGAGCAGCGCGGCAAAAACGCCCTGGAGGTGCTTTTCTTGAGAGTGACTACACTAGGGAAATGCGTTTATTTATTTTGCTCCTCTCGCTCCCATTATTGGCCCATGCTTGGGGGCCTATTCAGGCAAACTCCATCAGGAAAGTGAAGGGGATGGACTGGCATTGGATCATGTCGACGCCAACGCCTAAGGAATCTCTTGAGTTGGACTGCCAAAGTTTTATTCACAACTTCCATCACAACAAAGACGGCAAGCGAGTCATGAGCGTTATGTTGGGTGAAGAAGAGTGCGAGCAAACGTACAAAGATCTGCGTCGTTGCTTCCCATTGCCAGGGAAGGCCTGCGTAAAAGGCACGATGTCACCAACAGTCAGTTGCGGGAAGTGTCCTTGAGATGATTCGATTTTTTGAAGACCTCAGCGTCGGACAAAAATTTTCTGGTCCCGAGTATCCTGTCAGCGCTGAAGAGATCATCGAGTTCGCGCACAAATACGATCCTCAATATTTTCATACCGAACCGGCCAAGGCCCCAGAGAGTTTCTTTGGACAACATGTGGCGAGTGGTTGGCAGACGGTTTCTATTGGCATGCGCTTGCTCGTCACAGGTGAGCATCAGTTTGCTGGTGGGATGATTGGCCTAGGAGTGGAAGGCATTCGCTGGCGCCGTCCCACGTTGCCCGGCATGAATCTCAAGATGGTGAGTGAGATTATTCAATTGAGCCGTTCGGGGAAATTTCCCCATCACGGTTTAGTGAAATTAAAGAATGTGATTTCGGATGTCGTGAGCGGCGAGGAGCTGGCCGAGATGACCACGCTCCAGATCGT